>JACQEL010000731.1 GCA_016200595.1 Deltaproteobacteria bacterium | reverse complement strand
TGCACGGGCCGGTCGCTTTTCCCCACTTTTCCGTTTCTTGCGGTGGGTGACGTGAGGCCCTGCTGCCAGATTGGCCAACAACGCCTTGGCTTCTTTGAGATCCGCCGTATCAAACCCTTCGGTGAACCAGCCGTAGATCTCCGCCAGCAGCTGCCGGGCTGCGTTCTTCTTACGCTGCTGTTGCCACAGACGTGCGAGGCTTATCGTTGCGCGCAACTCCAGTGACTTCGCACTCTGGTGGCGAGCAATGTCGATGGCCTTGAGGAAACACGCTTCGGCCTCTGCCTCCGCTTGGGTGCTAGGTGTCGGGTGCTGGGTGCTGGGGACTTGGGACTTGAGACTTGGGACTTGCGACTGCAACGCCAGTTGCCCTTTGAGCCGATACGCCTCCGCTTTCCAGAAATCCTCCCCGTCGTCCTCCACAACCGGTAAGCCAGCCAGCACGCTTAACCCTTCCTCGATCTGTCCTGCTTTCCCGTGTGCCTCGGCCAGCAGGGTCAGATAATACCGCTGTAGCCGCTCTGTTCCTGTACCCTGCGCGGCTGCCAATCCCTGGCGTATCTCGACAATTCCCTCCTCTGCTTGCCCCCGCTCGGCCAATGTCCACCCGCGCAGGACGATCCCCCACACGACCACCTGAAATCCGTGCTCGGTCGTAAGGGCTATGAGGGCCTCTGCCTTCTCTTGAGTGGCCTGCACCTCCCGGCGGTGCTGATGGAGCATAGCGGAAAAGGCCAGGGCGAAAGCCACACTATGCGGGTGAGTCAGCTCCTGGGCCAGGGTGAGTGCCTCGGGACTTCTCTTCAGGGCTTGGTCTGGATAGCCAAGAAACCACAGGACATTAGCCGCTAAGTTTCGGCAATTCACTCCCGGGTCGAGTCCATACAAGAAGGCGAGAGGCCTGTGCTGGTGAGGATCATGGCAGGCAATACCTTGTTCCACCTGCTCCTGGGCTGCAACAAACTCTCCAGACCAGAACAACACATTTCCCAACGCATGGTGAGCCTCCACGAGCAGAGCCGGGTCACGCGTACGCTGAGCCAAGCTGAGCATCTGCTGCGCCAACTCACGGGCAGTCTGCAGTTCCCTCCTCCCCGAATAAAAACGTCGCAGTCCCGAGAGCACAGAGAAAAGGTGCGGAGTTTCCCCTATTTGCTGACACAGTTCATGCGCCCGGCTGAAGGCAGCTCCCGTTTCCGGAGCCGCCTGCCCCTTGGTGGCCATCAACACTGAGCCGAGGAGAGTCTGCAAAGCCAGCTCCTGCTGAATTCGTTCAGGGGACTCGGGCATGATTTTCAGCAACCCTAGAGCAGTCGTGAAGTGACTGATCGCTTCCGCATTGGCCGATCGCTGCACGGCCTGTTGCCCAGCGAGATGGAGGTACTCTATGGCTTTGTGAGTATTGCTACTGCGGCTATAGTGATGTGCTAGCTCGTTATAGTGATCTTCTAACCGCGAGTGAAGGAGGGCTTCGAGAGCTCGCCCCGTCTGTTCATGCAGCACCTTGCGCCGCTCGATCAGCACGGAGTTGTACGCCACTTCCTGTGTCAGCGCATGCTTGAAAACATACTCTGGCTCAGGAAAAGCGGGCTGCTCGTAGATGAACTCGGCGGTTTGGAGCCGCGAGAGGAGAAGGTGCAGGTCGTCGTCGGACTTCTCCACGACGTGCTTGAGCAAGCTTAGAGAAAATTCTTTGCCGATGACCGCCAGGGTTTGCAGGAGGGCTTTCTCTTCCGCCCCGAGTCGGTCGATACGTGCAGTCAGGATGCCTTGGACGGTGGACGGGAGACGAAGATCAACGAATGAACGGGCCAGCGAAGGCGTACCACTGTGTGCCCCGGCAGCTCTTACCAATACACCCTGCTCAAATAGCGCTTGCACCATCTCTTCCATGAAGAAAGGGGTGCCCTCGGTCTTTGCCAAAATGAACTGTTGCAGGGGTTGTAAGGCAGCGCTGTCGCCCAGTAAAGCAGCAAGTAACTCTTGGGCTTCGTCTTTGCCTAACGGATCAAGCCGCACCTGGGTGTAATAGGTCTTGTTGCCCCAGTCATGGCGGTACTCGGGCCGATAATTGACCAGCAACAGGATACGGGCCGTGGCCAGACTCTCACTCAGCAGAGAGAGAAACGCCTGCGTCTCAGTGTCTAGCCAGTGCAGATCCTCGAAGATCAGCATGAGCGGCTGGTTGAGACTCTCGCGCACCAGCAGCCGCTTGATCGCGTCCAACGTGCGTCGCCGTCTGATCTGGGGGTCCATCTGTTGGAGAGACGAGTTGGGCTCGGAGACGGAGAGCAGGGTAAAGAGATAGGCGAGGGTATCTTCTAAGCTGCGGTCGAGAGTGAGCACTTTGCCGGTGACTTTCTCGCGAATGCGTCGCTCCTCATCCTGGGGAGCGATCTGGCAATACTCTTTGAGCAGATCGATCAGTGGGAGGTACGCATAGGCTTTGCCGTGCGAGACCGAGAAGGTCTCCAACACCAGGCAGTTGTACTGCAAGCGTAGGGGCGAGGCATGCCTCGCCCCTACAAACTCATGGAACAGCCGCGACTTGCCGACGCCTGGCCCGCCCACTATAGCAACGATCTGTCCGTGGCCGGTCTGAGCGAGTTCCCAGGCTTTCTTCATCTGCGCTAACTCACTCTGGCGGCCGACAAACCGCACCAGCCCGCGTCTTGCCGCTATCTGTAACCGCGTGCGCAAGGGCCCTACTCCCCGCACCTCGTAGATCGTGACCGGTTCGCTGACGCCTTTGACGCGTGCCGCGCCGAGTGAGGCAAACTCGAAATAGCCTTCGGTCAATTTGTGGGTATGTTCACTCACTACGATCGAGCCCGGTGTGGCCAGACTTTCCATCCGTGAGGCTAAACTGGTCGAGTAGCCGATGGGGGTGTATTCGGTGTGGAGGTCATCTTTGCGGATCGAGCGCAGGACGACATCACCGGTGTTGAGGCCAACGCGAATTTGGAAATTGAGACCTTTCTCGCGGCGCAAAGTCTCGGCGTAGCGTTTGATCTCCTCTTGCATGTGCAGGGCGGCGTAGAGGGCGCGCTGGGGATGATCCTCACAAGCGATAGGCGCACCGAAGAAGGCGAAGATGCCGTCGCCAGTGGATTGCACGACGTAGCCATCATAGCGGTGGACCGCATCCATCATCACGGTGAGGGCCGGATCGATCAGCGCGCGGGCTTCTTCTGGATCAAGGTCCTCCATCAAGTTCATGGAGCCTTTGATATCAGCAAACAGCGCGGTGATGGTTTTGCGCTCGCCCTCGGGGAGGGCGCGGGCTTCCATGGCGGTCTGCTCGGCGCGGATGCGCTCGACTAAGTGCGGCGGCGTGTAGTGAATCGGGCTAGCATTTGGGGGCTGGGGACTGGCAACTGGCAACTGAGCACTGACAACTAACGAAACGCCACAACCGCCGCAGAACCGGTCTCCAGGATCGTTGGCGAACCCACAGTGCTCACACAGCAGCGGCAATGGACTTCCGCAAGCCGCACAGAACCTGCGGCCTGGCTTATTGTCGGTGTGACACTGCGAGCACTGCATCCGGCGATTCCCTCTGGTTCCCCTGTGTAATTTATTTCCGGGAAGCTCTCATCCTGCATACGAGCGTGCCGGATGTCAAACAGTTCGCTCTCTCCAGTTGTCGTGAGCAGTAGTCGTAGGCCGGGATAAGGCCGCAGGCCGTTCCCGGCGTGCTCGGCCATGCCGGAAACGCTCCGCTTATGCCGGCCTACCTTCTTGCTCTCTTCATGCAAGTGCAAACCGCTGTAGTGAGTCTCCCCAAAGCTGTCTTGACCAATTTTGTTGGGACGCTGTCGCCACAGAAAATCCAAGCCTTGAACAAAGCCCTCGCTATTGCTTGAGATCTTCCAGAGTGACACTGGTAAAGTCTATTTGGCTCAGGTTTAGAATTTGTGCTTCCCCCCTTTGGAGTGCGGGAGCCACGCTCCCGCTTTGAACAGGCGAAGCCATGCTTC
>JACQEL010000730.1 GCA_016200595.1 Deltaproteobacteria bacterium | reverse complement strand
CGGGGCGTATCGTCGTGATTGACCACCTCGGTCACCTCGATGCCTTTGGCCGCCAGCTTGGCACGATACTCCTCAATGCTCTCAAGCGGGACATCGAACGCGACGTGATTCATGGAGCCGTGCGCCGTGGTCAATGAGCCCTTGCCAACTTGTGCACCTGGTGAGGCGATGCCGGGCGCCGCTTCGGGGCCATCAGGAAACCAGAAGAAGGCCAAAGAATCGCCGTTGCCAATATCGAAGAAGAAGTGCTGCCCCCTGCCATCGGGTAAATCGATCGTTTTAGTCAGCGGCATCCCCAGCACGCTGGTGTAAAAGTCCACGGTCCGCGCCATGTCTTTGCAGACCAACGCTAAATGGTTGATGCCGCGCAACTCGAACTCTTTGTTCGTCCTTTGCATTGGTACCCTCCCTTTTCTACTGAAGTTTAGTTTTACTGATAGCAGAAATGCCCGGGGCGTTCGATAGGAGGGTTAAGCCCTCTACAGAAAAATAGAGCCAGTCGCTCCTCCGGTTTTTGCCGGTGAGCAAACGCCAGAGATAGGCACAACGCAGACATGCTTTTTCTCACCGCTAGGAATTCAACCTCGATTATCTTCTTATTTTTGCAAAAATAGACGCAGATCTGTTAAAAACTCCAAGGCCTGATTTTTGCGCCTGCATTACACATGAGTGAAGAATTTTCATGGGAACCCAGAACATAAACCGTGACCAAGACACCACGCAGCTGCGTTTTTTCATCACGCAGCTTTTGCACGACCTACAAGCGCTCGAGTTGATGATCGCTAAGGGGATGATCGAAACCGGCGTGCGTCGAATCGGCGCGGAACAAGAACTCTTCCTGGTTGATCACGCGTGGCGCCCAGCCCCAGTCGCGATGGAGATTCTCGCCGCCATCGACGACCCTCACTACACGACTGAACTCGCCCGCTTCAATCTGGAGATCAATCTCGACCCTCTGGTCTTTTCCGGTGATTGCCTGAGTCGGATGGAACACGAACTCGATGCCCTCCTGGCTAAAGTCCGTGCGGTCACCCACCAGCATGATACCGACATTGTACTGACAGGCATTCTCCCAACCCTCCGCAAGTCAGACCTGACACTCACCAACATGACACCGAAACCCCGCTACCTCGCCCTGAGCGAAGCCATGAACCAATTGCGGGGTGGGGATTACGAATTTCGTCTGAAAGGTACGGATGAGTTAATCGTCAAGCATGATTCGGTGATGCTCGAGGCGTGCTGCACGAGCTTTCAGGTACATTATCAGGTCGGCGCGGAGGAATTTGCCACTCTGTACAATCTCGCCCAAGCAGTGACCGCGCCGGTGCTGGCCGCGGCCACCAACGCCCCACTGCTGTTTGGACGACGGCTCTGGAGAGAAACCCGCATCCCCCTCTTCCAGCAGGCGGTAGACACACGCAGAGCTAGCCATCACCTACGGGAGCGATCCCCGCGAGTGAGCTTCGGGCAGCAATGGGTGCAACGTTCGGTGGTCGAGCTCTTTCAAGAAGACCTGGCGCGGTTCAGGGTCTTACTCGGAGCCGCGCTGCAGGAGGATTCGCTGGCAGCCCTGCAACACGGCTTGGTGCCGTCTTTACAGGCGCTGCGCATCCATAACGGCACCGTCTACCGCTGGAATCGTGCCTGTTTCGGTTTCAGTGACGGCAAACCCCATCTGCGCATCGAGAACCGCGTGCTGCCCTCTGGCCCCACGGTTCTCGACGAAGTGGCCAATGCCGCCTTTCTTGTCGGCCTCTTAAGCGGAGGTCCCGCAGTCTACGGAGATATCTCTCAGAAAATGACCTTTCACGACGCCGAGAGCAATTTTTTGGCAGCCGCCCAGGGTGGACTCGATGCCCGGTTCACCTGGGTTGAGGGACGGGGGATTCCCGCTCGTGAACTCATCTGCCAGGAGTTATTACCGCTGGCCCGCGCCGGACTGCAGAGCGCGGGTATCCTGCTCCCTGACATCGAGCGGTATCTTGGTGTCATTAGCGAACGAGTAACCTCAGGGAAAACTGGGTCTCAGTGGCTCTTACGGTCTCTGTCTGAAATGCCAGGGAGCGAGACGAAAGACTCCCTCCTCGGAGCCCTGACGGCTGCGACGGTCAAGAGACAATGGGAGGGCAAACCGGTGCATGAATGGCCTGTAGCACGACCGGAAGAAGGCAGAGGCGGGCAACCGCGCGACTTGCGGATCGAAGAGTTCATGACGACGGATCTTTTTACTGTCCACCCGGAGGAGCCGATTGAGTTGGTCGTGAATCTGATGGACTGGAAGCACATCCGCCATATCCCGGTCGAAACGGAACAGGGCGAGGTAGTAGGCGTGATCTCTGGGTTTGAGATCGTCCGCCATTATGCTCGGAGCAGCGGTCAAGAATCTACCGAACCTGTCGCTGTGAGTACGGTGCTGCAGATGAACCCGACCACGGTGCCTCCGGAAACTTCCGTGCTCGAGGCCATCGCGCTGATGCGCCGAGAAAAGTTGGACTGCTTGCTCGTCGTCAAAGAAGGCCGCCTGGTAGGCATTGTCACGGAACGTGATATCTTGAATATTACGGCTCGCTTGCTGGAACCGTAGCTCTCAGAGCGTACTCCTTATGCCTGCCGATCAGTTGACAGACACCCAGGATATTCCTCGTTTGCTTGGCAGCTACGGTGGATACGGCGATGGTCCGCTGGTTATTTGTCTTGGCGGTATGCACGGGAATGAGCCGGCTGGGATCTTTGCCGCACAGCGTGCATTGCAGATACTGCACTCCGCGCAGCCACCGTTTCGAGGTGAGTTCGTCGCGCTAGCCGGTAACCGTGCGGCGCTCGCACGCGGGCGCCGCTATATCGAGCAAGATCTCAACCGGCTGTGGTCTGCGGAGCGTCTCGCCGCGTTACAGACCGACACACAGTGCAACGCCAGAGGTCCCGAAGACGAAGAACAGCGAGAGCTCCTGGCGGCAATTGAGGCAACGTTGGCACGACAACGAGGTCCGGTGATTTTCCTCGACTTACATACGACCTCAGCCCCCGGCGTGCCGTTCACCGTCATTGGCGATACGCTGCTCAATCGTCACCTGGCGCTCAGTATTCCCGCACCGCTGATCCTGGGGTTGGAAGAGTATCTGGATGGTACTACGCTCAATTATATGAATGACCGTGGGTACCTCGCGGTTGGCTTTGAAGGCGGCCAGAACGAGGCTTCCTCTGCTATTGACAATCATGAGGTGGCTATTTGGCTGACCCTGGTCACTGCGGGTTGTCTGCGCCGCGAAGACGTACCACAGCTTAGCGCGTTGCGGGAAACGGTCGCTTGCCAAGCCAGCCAACTCCCACGCGTTTTTGAGGTGCGGGATCGGCACGTTATCGGCGCGGGAGACCAATTCGTGATGGAGCCAGGGTACAGGAATTTTCAAGTAGTCGAACGCGGCCAACTCCTCGCCCATGATCGTCACGGCGAAATCCGGGCCAGAGAGAACGGCTACATGCTCATGCCGCTCTACCAGAGCCAAGGCACCGACGGGTTTTTCCTGGTGCGGGAGGTAAAACCGTTCTGGTTACACCTGGCAGCCGGGATGCGACGTCTCCGCTTGGAGGCAGTACTCCCCTGGCTCCCTGGAATCCGACGCCATCCCGAGCAGCCCGAAACCCTGATTGTCAACGCGAAAATCGCGCGCTGGTTTGTGATCGAACTCTTTCACCTCCTTGGGTTTCGCCGACAGCGTTCAGACGGGGAAAACCTGATCGTGAGCCGCAGACCGCATGACGCCTTCTCGCTTGCGGAGTGGTAAGGAGGGATTAGTTCGGCACCTCGGGCTTCACCCCATTGTAATTCCCTATGAGGGTCTCTGCCATGCAAAAATACCTGCATAATCACATCAGGACACTGGAAACCGATCTGCCGATCTGGGAGCGGTTTTTTACCGTGGCGCCTTTGGTCCTGATAGGGACCAAAGACAACGCGGGGTACGACTTGGCGCCTAAACACATGGCCATTCCCATGGGCTGGGAGAATTATTTCGGGTTTGTCTGTGCACCCCGGCATCGCACCTATCAGAATATCCGACGTGAAGGCGCTTTTACGGTGAGCTACCCACGACCGACCCAGCTGGTGCTCACGAGCTTAGCCGCCGCGCCCCGCTGTGGCGATGATACCAAGCCCAGTCTGTTGGCCTTACCAACTTTTCCGGCCAGCCAGGTGGACGGGATTTTTGTCGAGGAGGCCTACATTTTTCTCGAATGCACTGTGGAGCGCATTATCGATGGGTTCGGCGTGAACAGTCTCATTACTGGACGGATCATTGCCGCGCATGCGCATCAAGATGCCCTGCGCACCTCTGAGCGCGATGACCAGGAACTCATTCACACCGCACCCCTGCTGGCCTATCTCTATCCCAGTCGCATTGCCAACATAGGCGACAGTTATTCTTTTCCTTTCCCGCTTGACTTTACGCGGTAAGAGAGACGCGGCGGCATGGACCAGATTCCTACCCAAGAGATTCTGCGTTATCTACGCACTCAGCTCCCGCACATGCTGGAGCTCCTACGCCAGCTTGTCTTTGCCGAATCCCCCTCAACCGTGCCAGACAGCCAAAAGGCCGTGTTAATGCCCTTGGCAGAGGAGCTGAGCCACCTGAACTACACCGTGCATCACATCCCCGGCCGGCAGAGTGGTGGACACTTATATGCACGACCATCCCGGCGAGTACGGCGTCAGCCACGCCAGTTGCTTGTCGGGCACTGCGACACGGTGTGGCCGCTCGGCACCTTGCAAGAGATGCCGTGGGAACTCGGGGAAGGCATCGTGCGTGGTCCCGGGGTCTATGACATGAAAGCCGGCCTGGTACAGATGCTCTATGCGTTACGAGCGTTGCACGCCGTGCAGCTCGAACCAGCTGTGACTCCGCTGATCTTCATCAACTCGGATGAAGAAATCGGCAGCCCTGACTCTACTCCCTATATCCGTCGGCTGGCACGGATAGTGGACCGAACCTTCGTCTGCGAGCCGTCTCTCGGCTTGGAGGGGAAACTGAAAACCACACGCAAAGGGGTTGGGCGGTTTACGGTCGTGGTCAAAGGCAAGGCGGCGCACGCCGGCTTGAACCCTGATGGCGGAGCCAGTGCTATCCTGGAACTCTCCTTCGTCATCCAGAAACTTTTTGCCCTCAATGATCCCAACAGAGGTATCACGGTCAACGTCGGCATGATTGATGGTGGGTTGCGTCCCAACGTGGTCGCGCCAGAAAGTCGCGCGCTGGTGGATGTCCGCGTCTTTACCCAGGAAGACGCGCGGCGGATCGAAGAGAGTATTCGCCATCTCCAGCCGGTTTCTCCGGGAGTGACCTTAGAGATTAGCGGAAGGATTGGACGTCCGCCGCTGGAGCTAACCCCGCGCAATCAGGCGCTGTGGGAGATGGCGAGCAGTCTTGGGCGAGAACTCGGGTTGGATCTCGCCGCGGGAGCGGCGGGAGGCGCTTCCGACGGCAACACGACCAGCCTGTATACCGCTACTCTGGATGGTTTAGGAGCAGTTGGTGACGGCGCGCATGCGCGCCACGAATTTATCTATTTTGACAAAATGGCCGAGCGCGGGGCCTTACTCGCCTTCCTCCTGATGGCACCGCCGCTGCAGGAGGGCAGGGTATGAGTACACGGTATTTTTTTGCGTCGCTGACGAGAATCTCTTCCCTCGCGGAAACCGCATTTGCGGTAGAACGGATACCGCGGGAGCCGTGGGCCACAGGCGATTACGTTGTCGGGGAAGTGAACGCCCATCACCGGGGCTTATCGTCGATCGAACTGGGCAATGGACGGATGATAGAGGTCACTGATGGAGATCTCATCGTCGGCGCCCTCGGACAACGCTGCGCCACCCTCGAAGCTGTGGGGGACTGGCAGGCTATCGGTGAGGATCTCCAAATGGAGGCGCTGACCTCGGCGGGTTTGTTCGGCAAGGTCACCTCAAAATCGGCTTTTCTGCCGGCCCTGTTATCGCTGACGTATCGGGGGCACGTACTAATCGCAGGGAAGAAAGTCGGGATGCGCGATTTCGTGCCGCAACTCCCTGAGCGCCCTTTCACGCTGCCGGTGGTGCTGATCGTTGGTACTTCCATGTCCGCAGGAAAAACCAGCTCGGCAAGGACTATCGTCCGGCTCTTGAAAGAGGCGGGGTTGAAAGTCATTGGCGCAAAGCTGACCGGAGCGGGACGCTACCGCGACATCCTGAGCGTGAGAGATGCGGGCGCCGACTGGATCTTCGATTTCGTCGATGTGGGACTCCCCTCAACCGTCTGTCCGCCAGACGAATACCGCCAGGCGCTCCGCCAACTCTTGGCGCGGATGCTGGAGGTGAATGCCGATGTCGTGGTGGCAGAGGCCGGGGCGTCACCTCTCGAGCCGTACAATGGCGCCACGGCCATCGCCGAGATTGAGCGCAATGTGCGATGCACGGTCCTGTGTGCGTCTGACCCGTACGGAGTCGTAGGGGTAGCCACCGCTTTCAAGAAGCAACCCGACCTCGTCGCCGGCGCGGCCGCAAATACAGCGGCAGGAATTCAGCTCGTCGCAAAGCTCTCCGGGATGAAAGCGCTCGATCTATTGGATAAACAATCCCTACCAAAACTTCGGGCGATCCTCAAAGAGACCTTGGGGTTCTAAACCGAACGGCAAGAGGTTCATACACTCATGCATTCGAGCCTGAATGCCGTAGCGTGCGCTATGCGCACGAAAATAGCGGCGTACAGGGAAGACGTGCGCACAGCGCACGCTGCCCCGAGTGTACCAACCTCATGCATCTTGGTTTAGAGCGGTTTTCGTTTCGCGGCATACAGCGAATGAGCGCGAGCCTGAACTAACAGTTGACAGCCAAGCGGGGTCGGTAGGATAATCGCCCCCATGAGAGAGCGCCACGCAGAGGTGACAGCGACCGAGACCCGCCGCCTGGCTGCCATCATGTTCACCGATATCGTGGGTTTCAGCCGTCAGATGGGCACCAACGAAGCCCGCATGCTACGGCTGCTGGAAGTGCATAATCAAGTCATTCAGCGGGCTGTTGGTGAGCATCACGGGCACGTCATCAAAATCATGGGCGATGCCTTCCTGGTAGACTTCCCCTCAGTAGTCCACGCCGTGCAGTGTGCCCAACACATTCACGCCCAATTTCGCACCTATAATACTGAGAAGGACAAAGCTGAACAGATCCACGTCCGTATTGGCATCCACTTGGGTGACATTGTGCAACGGGATAGTGATGTATTAGGCGATGGGGTAAACATTGCCTCGCGCCTGCAAACCCTGGCCGAGCCGGACACCATCTGTATCTCAGATGTGGTGTATCGCGATGTCGCTCAGAAGGTCGCTTTGGGCACGGTGGTATCGCTGGGACGCCCCAAGCTCAAGAACATTGCCCAACGCTTTCCGGTCTACGCGCTCCTGCCGGAGAGTTCCACAGGGCTAGGCCAGACTCTGCGGATCCAACGTCTGAAGCTCTCCCGTAGGGTGGGCACTGCCCACCTGAGTTGGGTTGTCGTGGGGCTGGTACTGATCGCAGGAGCAATCGTCGCCACCCGCTCTCTCCTCCTGCCAACCCCTAGCACCCAGCCGCCACTCAGCACTCAGGACTCAGCACTCAGCACTCCGGCGAAGCCGGCGCTGCCCTTGCCCGACAAACCCTCCATCGTCGTCTTGCCCTTCGACAACATGAGTGGGGACTCCAGCCAGGACTACTTCAGCAACGGCAT
>JACQEL010000729.1 GCA_016200595.1 Deltaproteobacteria bacterium | reverse complement strand
TTGGTAGCCACCCCAACTCTGCTTTGAGACGGTCATTACGGCATCCCAGTGGCGGCAGGAACATGGGCCCCCCGGATACTGGTGGAGGGCCGCCCACTTGAGCCGCGACATACTGATAGAGCTCGACATACGTAACGGGCTGGTCATCGACAACGTTGTAGATACTACGAGCAACTGCCTGCTCGGTGGCCAGCACGATAGCACGGGCCATATCGGCGACGTGTATGAGCGAGATCAAGCTTCTACCCTCATCAGGGAATTGCAGGGTCCCAGTCCGTGCCGCGTCCCGCCAGCTATCCTCCGTCGTGCCTGGACCATAGAAGAACCCTCCGCGCAGGATGCACCAGTCGAGGGTAGTGGCTTGCACAAAGGCCTCCATATCAACCGCCGATTGCAGAAAGGGAGTGGGACAGGGTGGGGTGGTTTCGTCCGCAAGCACTGTCCCGTGATCGCCATAGATAAAGGTAATACTCTGTTGTACATACCGGCGGACGCCGGCCCGTTGGCAAGCGGCAAGCAAGTACTGAGTTCCTTCCCGTCGGATGCGGTCGTTTCGGCTCCAGTCCTGAGCTCCTCCGGGCTTGGGGATAGCCGTGGCTAAGTGAAGTACGGCATCACTGTCGGTCACAGGATCGGTCAGACTGGTGGCATCGAGAATGTCGCCGAGCCTGGCCTCCACTCCCAGCCGCTGCAGTTTTGCCGCCTGCTCCGGCTGGCGCACTACCGCACGCACGCGGTGCCCGCGCTCGCACAAACGGGGCACGACGTGTCTACCCAGGATGCCGGTTGCGCCAAACATGGTGATCTGCATGGTTTCTTCTCCATCTCCCTGAGCTATCGTTTTCTCGCTCGTGGACTCGTGTCGCCAGTTTCTGCGAAAGTAGGGTTATACTCGCCAACCGGCAGCGTCAATCAGCCGCGCAATGCGTTCGATCTCGGCCTCAATGATGGCCGGCCACTCGCTCGTCGTCCGCCCGCTCCAGCCTAATGGTGTCAGGAACTGCTGGCGGTAAACGGCATTGTCAAACAGTCCATGGAGATACACTCCGTACACATTATCTTGCTGCCAACCCAGCCCGCCAGGGAGGTATTCGCGTACTCGTGTGCCGGCCTGGGTCTGCCCATGGTGGATCTCGTAGCCGCGCAGCAGTGCTCCATTCCAGTGGATTTCACGCTGGCGGGTTGTCTTCTGCGGGATCAAAGTAGTCGTTAAGTCAAGCAAGCCGAGTCCTGGACAGTCCCCACTTTCAAGCTGATAAGGGTCAAAAATCTCCTGGCCGAGAAGCTGCATCCCTCCACAGATGCCAAGTACGGGCACGCCGCGTTGAGCGGCCCGGCTGATCTCAGCCGCAAGCCCGCTTTGGCGTAAATACCGCAGACTGGCCGCCGTATTCTTGCTGCCCGGTAGCAGAATGGCATGGTAACTGTCGAGGCAAGCGAAATCGCGGATTGGGACCACTGTCACTGCTTGTTCATCAATGAGGGCATCAAATTCATCGAGATTACTGGCGTAAGGATAGGCGATCAAGGCAAGATTGATCTGCCGTGGGTCGAGATGAGCGCGGTGTTGCAGAGTATCTTCTTCAGGCAGGGTATGGGGAACAAGCGGGATAATCGCAACCGTGGGAATACCGGTGCGCTCTTGCAGCCAATTCATGGCATTGCCTAACAGCGTCTGGTCGCCGCGAAATTTGTTTAACACGAAGCCTTTCACGCGCGCCCGTTCGTCTGCCTCCAGGCAATGCCAGGTACCGAGGAGATGAGCGAACGCTCCCCCGCGGTCAATATCGGCAACCAGATAGACATCGGCCTGACACTCCAGGGCGACACTCAGGTTGACGATGTCGCCTGCCCGTAGATTGATCTCGGCTGGACTCCCTGCTCCCTCAATCACTACCTGTTCATATTCACGCATTAAGCTGTGTAAAGCGTCGCGCACGACCGGCCAGAGCTGTTGTTTGCGCTCCATCCAGGGCAGGGCGCTGATAGTGGTATTGATCTGACCCATAACGATGACCTGACTGAAGGTATCGGAGCTCGGCTTCAGCAGAACCGGGTTCATGCGCGCCTGCGGAGTGGTACGGGCTGCCAGCGCCTGGAGATATTGGGCGCGGCCAATCTCCAGACCGTCCGGGGTGACGGCAGCATTGTTGCTCATGTTTTGCGCCTTGAAAGGCGCCACACGGATGCCCCGGTTAGCCAAATGCCGGCACAAAGCGGTCACTAAAAACGATTTCCCAGCGTCACTGGTACAGCCCATGATCATGATCGGTGTCGCCATGCAGTGGTCCTCGTCGAGGAATTCTCTACGAAGGGTTGATGAATATCAACTGTATGAAGCTCGTACCGCGTCTTTTCAAAAACCGCATCGAGTTTGAGTAGGGTGGGTCAGGACCCACCCTACAGTATTGAACAAAGCGCGTCGCGCCAGAAAAAGCACGAACAGTCAGTGTGGCAACGCCACTTCTGGGAGCACACGGTGCGCAGTGAAAGTGAATTCGTCGCGCAGTGCGATTACATTCCTTATAATCCCGTCAAACATGGCTATGCGCGATGTCCACACGCTTGGCCGTATTCTTTGTTTCGGCGGGTTGTTCAGGCGCAGCGGTATCCTTTGGATTGGTGTTGTGTGTGTACGGGGAGCCCTCGGCTGACAGCTGAGTTTACAGAGCTTGACGATATTGTCGGTGAATAACGGTCGATTGGTTGTTGCCCTCTGCTCCCGTTGTATGCCTTGCCTTTTAGAGGGTGGGTCACGACTCACCCTACGTCCCTGGCGACGAAGGCGCGGGGCATGAACTGTGATGAGGCAACGTGAGAAAGGGGTGGCTCCAGCGAGGGTGGATCAAGGAGAAAATGGGAAAGGGGGTGTGGATTCTGCCGGCATTGAGCATGGCTGGCGAACGCGCCAGGGTGAGAGTGCCTAACAAAACGACTGTCATTCTGAGCCGCAGGCGAAGAATCTCTGCAAAAAACGAGACCCTTCACTCCGCCCAGGGTGACATAAGGCGGTATTGTTAGAGATTCTAAGCTGGAAAAATTTCAGTGGGACTGGACACGGCATGCCGCACCCAGTCCTTTGTCTGGCTTAAACACCGGAGCGGATCATTAGCCTGACTAGGGTGCTATTCTACTATCTCACACCGGGCAATTCCCTCCTCTCCATTTTTGCAGGTGTCGGTTCCCAGCCCGCCTCTCAGGACATCAAACCCTGGGCCACCGTCACGCTCATCGTCCCCAGGACCGCCATGCAGCTTGTCATTACCTTCATCGCCAAACAGTTGGTCGTTCCCGAAGCCACCCCAGAGCTTGTCATTACCAGGGCCACCGTGCAGCTCATCATTGCCGGACCCGCTTATTAGGACATCGTTCCCCTCGCCACCAAATAGTTTGTTGTTCCCATAGAGATCAATCAGGTAATCATTACCAGGACCACCGTCGAGCACGTCATTACCGGGGCCGCCGTCAAGGATATCGTTCCCTCCTCGACCACAGAGGAGATCATCACCAGCCCCCCCGGAGAGGAGATC
>JACQEL010000711.1:1867-8299 GCA_016200595.1 Deltaproteobacteria bacterium | reverse complement strand
GCTCCCAGCTCAACACCCGCTGCCGCGTGAAATCGGTCGCCTTGACCCGAACCCGCTGCAGCACCTCGCCTGACTCGATTTCCCGTTTGAGCCGCCGAATAATGGATTCGTTTTTTTCTGCACCATTGCCCCTACTTACCGCCTTTCCGCCCTCACCTCCATACCAGCCCTTAACTTAATGCCATTGCCCCACAAGGGGGGAAGGAACCCGTACTGCTGGCGTGCGGAACTGGAGGTGTATTTATGGCGCACTGTACTAGGTATACCAATCAGCCCGGGTCAGCGGCAGTCCACTGTTGCCCTGGTTAGGCTTGGTTACTAGGGCTTGGTAGAGGTTGAGCCGACCGCTGCAGAAGCGATGAGCCATCGCGGCAAAGAACAACCGCCACGCACGATACGTGACCTTATTGGTGGCGCGACACGCCTCCTCGCCATGGGCTTCCAGACGGCGCACCCAGTGCCGCATGGTGAGCATGTAGTGCTCCCGCAGACTCTCCACATCACGGACTTCGAAGCCAGTCTCCTCGGCAACGCGTAGGGTCGTACTGATGGGCACCACCTGGATATCGGGGAATACATACCGGTCGGTGAAAGACGGCCCATTGTGTACGGGTTGAGTCGCCGAGCCCGCAATTCCATGATTGAGGAACACACCGCCTACACGCAGCAGACGCCAAGCCTGCTGGAAATAGGTCGGTAACTGCGATTCGCCGACATGTTCGAACATTCCTATGCTGGCTATCTTGTCATACCCGGCAGAGGTGTCGAGTTCTCGATAATCGCGGACCTCTACGCGACACCGGTTCGCGAGCCCGGCGTGTTGGATACGCTCGCTGGCCAGTTCGGCCTGTGGCTGACTCAAGGTCACGCCGAGTGCTTCTACCCCATAGTGCTGGGCTGCATGCATGATCAGGCCGCCCCAGCCACAGCCAATATCTAAGAACCGCTCTCCGGGGCGGAGGCGTAGCTTGCGGCAGATGTAATCTAGCTTGCGTTCCTGCGCCGAATCCAAATCTTCATCAAGACTGGCAAAGTAGGCACAGGTGTAGACCATGCGGCGGTCGAGCCAGAGCGCATAGAAGTCGTTAGATACATTGTAGTGATAGGTAACGGCTTGCCGGTCGCGCTCTTGGGAATGTAACGTACCACTCACTTGTAGTTCCTGGTGATCAGTGAGTGAATTGCTCTCCTCTGGCAAACTCAAGAGAGCTTGCCCGTAGCGCAGTTGTTCAGATTCGCTCCAGTGCATGTCGATTAACGAGTCGGCAAGGCCAAAGACGGCTTCGAGTTCACCCTCGATGTCAAAATCTTCGTGGAGGTAAGCTTCACCCAAAGTGAGCCCATTCGGCGGCCAGAACATCTTGCGGAGCGCGCCAGGATGTTTCAGGACCAGCGTGAAAGCTACGGATTGTCCCGGTTCCGCCTCCCACCGGGTACCATCCCACACGCGCACGGCAAAATTACGCGGGTGGTAATGACCGAGCAGGTCGTGCAGGAAGGACAAACTGGTTTGGGCATGCTGATCAGGAGTAGTCAAAGACTGGGAAGACACTGCTCTTTCCTTTCTTGCGACCGCGAGTCTGACATCTCTCCCCTCTTACGGCCTTCCCTCTGCAGCCGGGCCTGCAGAATAGACCGCGCAGGAGTTCGGTTCAGACGCCAGGTAAGACCGATACGGTTCAGGCTCCAGATCCACCATTTGGTGGGATCCCACTGATACCACGCCACGCTGCTGCGATAGTCCCCGGGAAACGCATGGTGGAAATTATGGTAGCCGCCGCCGAACATCAAGAGGGCGAGCCACCAATTGTCTCGCGAGGAGTCCCGTACGGAGTAGGGCTGGGAGCCGACCGCATGACCGGCCGAGTTGACCAGAAAGGTAATATGGTGGAACAGCACCATCCGCAGGAGTCCCCCCCAGAAGAAGCTCCCCCAGGGCCGCCCATATATACAGCCAAGCAACAGCGGGAAGAGGAGACCGGTCCCGACGCTGAGGGGTAAGTAATAACGGTGCTGCCACATCACTAAGCGGTTGGCCGTCAAGTCTGGAACGTTCGCGAAGCGCTGTTCAGGAGGCAATGGGTTGTGGTAGAAGGTCCACCCCATATGGGCCAAAAAAACCCCTTTCTGGATGTTATACGGATCACCCTCCTGATCGACGAACCGATGATGAGAGCGATGGTTGGACGCCCACACCAGCGCCGAATTCTGTATAGCTGCGGCCCCAAAGAGCAGGTAGAAAGCCTGTACGAGCCAGTGGCATTCATAGCTGCGGTGGGAATAGTAGTGATGGAAACCCGCGTTGATCGCCAGGCCGGTACCACACAGCATGAACCAGAACGATGCCCAGTCCCCCGGATGAAGGCCCTGTCGGTACGTGTAATACCCCACTCCGACGAGGGCGCTCAGCGGCGACAAGGTAAAGAAGCCGACATTAATCCAATTGTAAGCTGCGGGACGAGGCATGCTTCCGCTCACCGTGTGACTTGCAAAAACTCTACCGGCACCCCGTCCGGGTCTTCGGTGTAAAAACTGCGCATGGTCGGTGCGATCTGCACGAGGCCGGAAGTGATGGTTACGTCGCCGCGCTGTTGTACCTCTTTGTACTTGGCTTCGACGTCGGGGACGTAGATGCACAGATGTGGACTCCCGACATTGTTATGGTGTAAGTCCAGCGTCGTTCCTCCTCTGGCCACATACTCGATGAGTTGGAGCATGAATGAATCGAGCGTGAGGTGGGCGACTTTCAATTCTGCGCCAGGGTTGTTGGTGAGCGTATCGAATTCTTTGCTCTTGGCGTTCATCATGCGCCATTCATGCTCTTTCATGCCTACGACATCGCGGTAAAAAGCGACCGAGCGCTCCAGATTCTTGACCGTCAGACCAACGTGAAATAGCTCTGCCATGATTTTTCCTCCTTTGTGTTGCTGCTTTCCTCTCGCCGAGAAGAATAGAGCCCAGGGTTATTATTACCTCAGCAAGCATAAAACGTAAAACGGGAAACGAAAAAAGGGAACAACTCCATTCTTTAGTTCTTTTACGTTTTACTCATTACGTTTTAGTATCTTTCTCTGTGATTCTTCCCCTGCTCGTGATAAAGCAGATTTCAGCTAACGTCCAGAGGTTGAGGAATGCATTGCGCGAAGTGCCAGCACGAAAATCGTGAGGGAGCCAGATTTTGTGAGGCTTGCGGCAGCAAGTTGGAACTGCTTTGTCCATCGTGCGGGAATCAAGTCCGCCCTGGGGCAGCGTTTTGCGATAACTGCGGCACGCCGCTCACGCGGCAGTCCCAAGTCCCAAGTCCCAGGTCCAAAGTCGAAGGCAATGCAGATGCTAAACGCCAGCCGATAGACTCGGGACTGAGTGCGGGCGAGCGTCGGCAGCTCACAGTCATGTTTTGTGACCTGGTGGGCTCGACTGCGCTCTCCGAGCAACTGGACCCCGAAGAGTGGCGGGCCGTCGTACAGGAGTATCAGCGAGCTTGTGCAGAGGTCATCCGTCGCTTCGAGGGGCATATTGCTCAGTATCTCGGAGACGGGTTGCTGGTCTATTTCGGGTATCCCGTCGCTCATGAGGATGACGCGCAGCGAGCAGCGCAGGCAGGGTTGGAGATTGTCGCTGCTTTCCAATGCCTTCAGCCTGTCGGGCGTCAGGTCCCCTCTCCCCGTGGAGCCTTGATTAATCAAGGCTCCACAGAGGGACAGGGTGAGGGGGTCAGCATTGATACCGCAAAGGGAAAAACACCCTTCCCTATTCCTCTCCAAGTTCGCATCGGCATTCATACCGGTCTGGTAGTTGTGGGCGAGATTGGGGCCGGAGGCAAGCGCGAGCAGTTAGCTTTGGGTGACACTCCCAACATTGCCGCTCGTCTGCAAGGACTGGCAGAACCCGATACGGTCGTCATCAGCGCAGCCACCCACCGGCTTATCGAGGGCTTGCTCGACTGTCGGGACCTTGGCTCTCACATCCTGAAAGGTGTTTCGACACCACTTCAGGTGTACCGAGTCATTGGTGGAGGCGGAGTGCGGAGTCGCTTGGAAGCGGCGGCAACACGAGGACTGACGCCGCTGGTAGGTCGAGAGGAGGAGGTCGAGCTGCTCCGCAAACGCTGGGAGCAGAGCAAAGCTGGCGCTGGACAGGGAGTTCTGCTCAGTGGCGAAGCGGGCATCGGCAAGTCCCGCTTGGTACAAATCCTCAAGGATCATGTCGCGCCAGAGATGTCTGGACGGGTAGAGTATCGCTGCTCACCCTATTATCAAAACAGCGCTCTCTATCCCCTCATTGACCATTTGCAGCGCTTGCTGCACTTCGACCAGACCGAGTCCTCGGAGGAGAAAGTGCGGAAGCTAGAAGCCGCAGTAGAGGGAGGGGCAAGTCAGGAAGGTCCTCTACGGGCCGAAGCTGTGGCCTTGTTGGCCTCCTTGCTGTCCCTCCCGCTGCCTGCCCATTACCCTCCCCTCACTCTGACGCCACAACGCCAGAAGCAGAAGACCCTGGAAGTGTTGCTGGCGTGGCTGCTGAAGGAAGCAGAGAGACAACCTGTGCTGGTGGTGGTCGAAGATGTGCATTGGGTCGATCCGTCCACGCTGGAGTTTCTCAGCCTCCTCATCGACCGCGTACCCACGACGCGCGTCCTGCTGCTGCTGACCTTTCGGCCGGATTTTAGTCCTCCCTGGGCAATGCTCTCGCATCTCACGCACCTAACCCCCAGCCGCTTGGCCAGCCGGCAGATCGAGGTGATGGTCGAGAAGGTCACCGGCGGCAGACCGCTGCCAGCGGAGGTGATCCAGCAACTCATCACCAAGACCGATGGTGTGCCGCTGTTTGTCGAAGAGCTGACCAAGATGGTGGTGGAGTCGGGGCTGCTGCGGGAAGTAGAAGGGCACTATGAGCTGACGGGACCACTCCAGCCTCTGGCTATTCCCTCCACTTTACACGACTCGCTGATCGCCCGTCTCGATCGGTTGGCGACGGTGAAAGACGTGGCGCAGCTGGGAGCGAGCTTAGGGCGGGAGTTTTCGTATGAATTGCTCCAGGCCGTCTCGCTAGTAGATGAAAGAACTCTACAGCAGGCGCTAATCAAGCTGGTAGAAGCTGAAGTGCTCTATCAGCGCGGGCTGCCGCCGCACGCGCGCTATCTCTTCAAACATGCCTTGATTCAGGATGCGGCCTATCAGTCGTTGCTCAAGAGCACTCGGCAGCACTATCACCAGCAGATTGCCAAGGTCTTGGAGGCACGGTTTCCCGAGACCACAGAGACCCAACCTGAGCTCTTAGCGCATCACTACACCGAGGCGGGCCTCAGTGCTCAGGCGATTCCCTACTGGCAGAGTGCCGGGCAGAAAGCCTCCCAACGCTCGGCCCTTGTGGAAGCGATCGCTCACCTCACGAAGGGGCTGGAGTTGCTCAAGGCTCTGCCGGACACGCCAGAGCACACTCAACAGGAGCTAGACTTGCAGATCACCCTCGGCCCAGCTTTGACCTCCACGAAAGGCTGGGCTGCTCCAGAAGTGGAAAAAACCTACACCCGGGCACGAGAGCTGTGTCAGCAAGTAGGAGCAACCTCTCAGCTCTTCCCCGTGCTGTGGGGGCTATGGGTGTTCTATTTGAACTGGGGGGAGATACAGACGACCCATGAGCTGGCGAAGCAGATGCTGCACCTGGCCCAGAGGCTCCAGGACCCCGCTCTGCTCCTAGAGGCCGACGTCGCGCTAGGATACACCTCATACTACCTCGCCAACTTTGACTCAGCTCGAGAGCACGCAGAACAGGGTATTGCTCTCTACGCCCCCCAGCAGCACCACGCGCTCGCTCTTCTCTATGGTGGGGTCGACCCTGGGATGGTTTGCCTATGTGTTGCAGCCCAAGCTCTCTGGAGTCTTGGCTATCCGGCCCAAGCCCTGAAGAGGAGTCATGAGGCAATTCTCCTGGCTCAGCAGCTGGCTCACCCCCACAGCCTGGCTTTCGCCCTCGGCCATGCTGCCAGAGTCCACCAGTTCTGTCAGGATAAGCAAGCAGCCTACGAGCGGGCCGAGGCAACGCTAACCCTCTCGACTAAGCACAGGCTGTCGTTCTGGTTAGCGTGGGGGACCGCTGTGGGGGGGTGGGCGCTGGTCAGGCAGGGGCAGAAGACGGAAGGGCTGGCGCAGATACAGCAGGGCTTGGCCGCTCACCAGGCTACGGGGGCAAAGCTGTGGCGACCCTATTATCTTGCCTTGCTGGCGGAGGCCTATGAGAATACAGGGCGGATAGAGGAAGGGCTAACCGTGCTCGCCGAGGCGCTGGCGGCGGTGGACACAACGGAAGAGCGTTACTACTAAGCTGAGCTGTATCGGCTGAAAGGAACGCTCACGCTAAAACAGTCCGGCGTCCAAAGTCCGATGTCCGATGTCCCTAACACCCAGCACCTAACACCCAGCCCCCAAGCGCAGG
>JACQEL010000711.1:0-1826 GCA_016200595.1 Deltaproteobacteria bacterium | reverse complement strand
GCTGCTGGCCGAGATCTACAACTGGTTCACCGAAGGGTTTGACACCAAAGACTTGCAAGAGGCCAAGGTGCTGCTGGACGAACCGGCGTGAGAGCCGAAGCGTTCTAGGTTGTGAGAGAAACAGCTTTTCGACGTGCTGTGGGGGGAAAGGGATTCAGGTATAAGGCAGCTCAACGGGCGTTGATTTTATCAGCGCGTAGCCTGACCCCCGCGGAAAAGAGAATGTATGGCAAAAAGTAAAAGTTCACTGTCCAAAGCCCGTTCGTATACAGAGCTCGGTGAGTTCTGGGATACGCATGAGCTCACCGAGTACTGGGAACAGACGAAACCCGCTGAGTTTGCGGTCGATATCCGCTCTGAGGTGACATATTACGCCTTGGATAGCACCCTGTCGGCAGAGGTGCGCGCGCTGGCTGGGCGGCGGGGAGTGGCACCGGAGACGGTGCTCAACCTGTGGGTGCAGGAAAAGTTACACCAGGCTGAGACGCAACGGTAGCGCGAGACCAAGAGCAAGAGTGGAGACCGAAACGTGAAGTTCTACGAAGTAGTGACGCAAGTCCTCGCCTTGCTTCAACGTGAGGGACGAGTTTCTTACCGTGCGCTAAAAATTGAGTTTGACCTCACGGAGGAGCACCTCGAAGCGCTCAAGGAAGAGCTCATCGAGGCGAAGCGGCTGGCCGTAGACGAAAACGGCAAGGTGCTGGTCTGGGTCGGAGAGCAGGAAAAGGGGGAAACGGCGAAACGGCGAAACGGCGAAACGGGAGGAGGATCTAGACTTCGGACCTCGGACCCCGGACGTTGGACTCCCCCATATCTGGCCGAGCGCATCCGTGCAGCAACCCTGACGGAGGGCGAGCGCAAAACCATCACCGCCCTCTTTGCCGATCTCAAAGGCTCGACGGCCTTAATCGAAGGCCTCGATCCTGAAGAAGCGCGCGCCATCATCGATCCCGCTTTGCAGCTGATGATGGACGCTGTGCATCGCTATGAGGGCTATGTGGCGCAAGCCTTGGGCGATGGCATCTTTGCCCTATTCGGCGCTCCCCTCGCCCACGAGGATCATCCCCAACGCGCCCTCTATGCCGCTTTGCGCATGCAAGAGGAGATGCGCCGCTATGGGGATACGCTCCGAGCACAGGGGCATCCCCCGCTGCTGATGCGGGTCGGGGTGAACACCGGGGAAGTGGTGGTACGGTCGATTCGCAAAGACGACCTGCATGCGGACTACGTGCCGGTGGGGCACTCGACCAACCTGGCGGCGCGCATGGAGCAACTCGCGGCGCCGGGGTCGATTCTGGTGACTGACTACACCCACAAACTCACGGACGGGTATTTTGCGTTCAAAGCCTTAGGCCAGACACAGATCAAAGGGGTCGAAGAGCCACGGCACGTTTACGAAGTGCTGGGTGCAGGACCGTTGCGTACGCGCTTACAAGTCGCAGCGCGACGAGGACTGACGCGGTTTGTGGGGCGGCAGAGCGAAATGGACCAGATACAGCGGGCGTTAGAACAGGCCAAAGCCGGCCACGGACAAATTGTCGGGGTGATGGGTGAGCCGGGGTTGGGGAAGTCACGCCTGTTCTACGAGTTCAAACTTACCTCACAAGCTGGTTGTCTTGTGCTGGAAGCCTACACGGTCTCCCACGGCAAAGCCTCCCCGTATCTGCCGGTGATCGAGTTGCTCAAGAGCTACTTTCAGATACAACTGCAAGACGATGAGCGGCAGCGGAAGGAGAAGATTGCGGGGAAAGTGCTGATTTTGGACCGCAGCCTGGAAAACACCTTGCCCTATCTCTTTGCGCTACTGGGCATCGACGATCCGACCT
>JACQEL010000701.1 GCA_016200595.1 Deltaproteobacteria bacterium | reverse complement strand
TCATCGGCGAGAAGAGCGAATGGAGCAAAGGCTATGGAACCGAAGCGACTGCGCTCATCACCGGCTATGCCTTCGAGACGCTGAATCTGAATCGTGTGGGCCTACAGGTCTATGAAGATAATGAGCGCGGCATTAAAGCTTACGAAAGAGTTGGGTTCAAGCGCGAAGGGCTCCTGCGGCAAATGATGTACCGGGAAGGTCGCTATTGGCATACCATCACTATGTCGATGCTGCGCGAGGAGTGGGCCGCAGGTAAACAAGCTAGAGCTTAAAGTCAGCCCAGACAGCAGCATGATCGGAGGCTTGGGTGACTTTATCCGTCACCTGCGGAAAATGGGGGAACTGCCCGTTAAAGTTATCGGCGCGAAATATGCCATGGCGCTCAATACCCACCTTCTGTAACTTGTCATGCAGGGCTTTGGATACTAACAGATAGTCGATCTGGTCTTTCCCATCCTGATAGGTCCAACGTGGTCCCTGTAGCTTTGGTGAAGCCAAGACGTCAAACAGGTTCGGAGTCTGCAGGAGTCCCTTGAGCGGTGCGCTGTCCGGCGTATCGTTGAGATCGCCCGCGACAACAACAAAATCCTGGGTTAAATCAAATCGTCCGAGAATTTCTCTGATCCGGTTCGCCTGTCCGGCGCGCTTATCGTTATTATCTGCCTGATTGCCATAGCCTTTACTTTTGAGATGGTTGCAGAGCATCCACAAAGATTGACCCTGGGGCAATACGACCTCATACTCTGGACAGTCGCGGCTAAACTTCAGCACCTTATGACCCGCCTTGTTGGGGAAAACATCATCGATGTGGCTGCGCACGGAACGGATGGCAAACTGACTGAGCAAGCCCACATCGATACCACGGTCGTCGTTGCCATCGATAAGCAGGTTATGAGGATAGTCGGCTTGGAGCGCCGTGAGCAGGCTTTTGTTAAATCGGTCGAGCGCCAAGCGGTCCTCAACTTCCACTACACAGAGAATGTGCGCTTTCACTGCCTGGATGACGCGCGCGGTATTTTCCGTACTCGCCTCATGAACGGAGTCACGGATCAACTCCACCCACCCAAGCCAGCTTTTTCGGCCTGCTGCTACGAGGGTGACACCGGTTCCATCCTGTTTCACGCTGAAGAGTTTTTTCCTGACTTCGTTGATGGTGAACCAGCGATTCTTTTTCGGCTTGTGGAACTCATATTTTTCGAGAAGCCCGACAATCTCCGCCCCAACTGCACCCTTGTAGGAGTTCTTCTCTAGCAACCCGTCGAGCCGTTGCACGTCCTGGAGCACCCCTGCTCCATCTGGCGAGAAACCATCAAGCTGCATAACGCTAGCGCGTTCGAACAAGTTATTGACGTTATAGGTAGCAATACGGAGGTTCATAGGAGGTACTCCTTATAGCCAGCAGTCGCTTTGTAGACCGCTAAGGTCAACTGATGTGCCCTTTCCCACACTTTCAGATTCCTGTAGTCCTGCACAACTTCCCCTTCTGGCTAATAGCTAACAGCTAATAGCTAATAGCTTCTTACCCCTTCGGCAACCCCAACACTCGCTCGCCCATGATGTTGTGCTGGATCTCGCTGGTGCCGCCGGCGATGGTGTACTGCCGGGCGCTGAGCACGCGGTTAAACCAGCGTGGCGCGTCAGGCACGATTTCTGAGGGCTCATTAATCATGGCGTAATCGCCCAACATTTCGCTGGCAAATTGGGCAATGCGCACGCCCAGTTCGGAACCGCAGAGCTTGAGCATCGAGCCTTCGGGCCCAGGCGGCAGACCCTTGAGTTGCCGCGTAAGGCTGCGCAGGCGGGTGTATTTGAGGCTTTCACACTCGATCAACAAATGCGCGAGTTTCTGGCGTACCCAGGTCTGCTCCCACGCCAGCCGCCCATTGATTTCAACCTGGCGCGCCAGAGCTGCCAACCGCTGTACCTGCTCCTTGTAGTTACCACCACCAGCAATGGCACGCTCGAACATCAGCGTCGTGATCGTGACCTTCCAGCCCTCGTTCTGCCGACCGACCAGGTTTGCCTTCGGCACCCGCACATCCTCGAAGAACACCTCGTTAAAGTGCGCATGCCCATTCATCAGCACCAGCGGCCGCACGGTAATACCAGGGGTCTTCATATCCACCAATAGATAGCTGATGCCGTTGTGCTTGGGAGCGTTGGGATCGGTCCGCACCAGCATAAAGATCCAATCGGCGTACTGCGCACCTGAGGTCCAAACCTTCTGTCCGTTGACGACGAAGAAGTCTCCCGCATCAACCGCACGAGTCTGCAAACTCGCCAGATCAGAGCCAGACCCCGGCTCGGAATAGCCCTGACACCAGATGTCATCGCCGCTGAGGATGCGCTGGAGGAACCGTGTCTTTTGTTCCTCTGATCCCCATTGCATGAGCGTCGGACCGCATAAAGCAACCCCAGAATAGCCCGGCAATACTGGGGCGCGGGCTCTATTGTACTCTTCATCAAAAATCACTTGTTCCATCAGATCAGCGTCGCGGCCACCGTATTGTTTAGGCCAGGAGGTCCCCACCCAACCGGCTTCATACATCGTCCGTTGCCAGGTTCGGCGCCGCTCAAAAGTCTCGCGGTTTGGCGCGATCCGCTCATCTCTGGCATCCTCGACACAGAGATCAGGTGAGAGATTGGCTTTGAGCCAGTTCCGCACGGTGACGCGAAAAGCTTCTTGTTCAGGCGTGTATTGAAAGTCCATGTCCCCTCCTCATGAGAAGTAATGAGT
>JACQEL010000747.1 GCA_016200595.1 Deltaproteobacteria bacterium | reverse complement strand
TCTGCACTGCACTGAAGCGCAGAGAGCTTAACAACTCGCGGCAGGGAAGATGGTGCGTACACTCGGCCGCTTTCCGGGGGAGGAAATCAACATGGCGCCACACAAGGTGGTCTTTCTCTTTGATGTAGACAACACGCTGCTCGACAACGACCAGGTCATTGCCGACCTCATGCGGCATCTCGATCATGAAGTTGGACATGAACGACAGCACCGCTACTGGGAGATCTTCGAGGCCTTACGCTCCGAGCTAGGCTACGCCGATTACCTCGGCGCCCTGCAGCGCTATCGGATCGAGTACCCCCGCGACCCGCATCTACTGACCGTCTCCTCCTATCTGGTGAACTATCCCTTCGCCAACCGACTCTTTCCCAGCTCGCTCGACGTGCTGGCCCACTGTAAAGCTTGGGGACCGGTAGTCATTCTCTCTGACGGCGATGTCGTCTTCCAGCCGCGTAAGGTCGAGCGGTCAGGATTATTTGAAGCGGTTGAGAGCAACGTCCTCATTTACGTGCACAAAGAGCTTGAGCTCGAGGATGTCGAACGGCGGTATCCAGCCGACCAGTACGTGCTGGTCGATGACAAATTGCACATCTTGACTGCGGTCAAGAACGTCTGGGGACAGCGGGTGACTACCGTTTTCCCGCGCCAAGGTCACTACGCCTTAGATCCAAAGGAACTCGCGACCTACCCGCCGGCAGACGTGAGTATTGAGCGGATCGGTGAATTGTTGAATTACGATTTGTCTTCCCTACTCGCAGAGACGCGTGCGCCTTGAACTGCCATTCAGGAGACACCCTCTTCACCCCAAAATAATGGGCAGCAACACTCCCAAACTCAGGACGAAGAACCACAACGCCGGCGCCGGCGTGCCCACCGGCCGGCGCAAGAAGGCTTCCCGCGCGGCGATGCGTGGATCAAGCCGTAGCCAATCATCGTGGCGACGCTCCAGGAGCAGAAAGACGATAGCCGTCGCCGCGCCATAGAGGAGAAGCCCGATCAATTCAGGAAACGCAGCGCGGGCTTCGGCAAGTGTCCAGGTGAAAGATCCCGTTAACATGATTGGGAGCAAAGTCAACGGACCAAGGAACCACCACACTAGTCCATAGAATACGCCCCAGATAATACTTGCTCCTACGTCAGGAGCCTCATGCTGGAACAGCAGACCGTAAGTCATCCCTATCGGCACGCTAATGATCAGGTGGATCAGGACGCCAAGCGCTGGTGAGGAACCCCCGACGATATTGGCCATGCGTGATAGCGTCCCAGTGGCAGCCATTACCAGCGCGAAGAGCACTCCGCCAAACAAACTCGCGGCTGCTCCCCAGCCCAGCGAGAGCAGCGTTCGCGTCCCCGGTCCTTCGGGTTCACGATGCAAGGGATCGGATTCGATGAAGAACCCCACCCACAGACTATCAAGCAGGGCATAAATCAAGCCGACCAACACGCCGTAAACCACATGTCCCACCAGCGAACCAAACAGCTCAGCTCCATATGCCGACGACCAATTGAGGGGTTTCCCCTGGCAGAGCGGGAGAAGGGTAAGAGGACCAAGGAACCACCAGAAGAGACTATAACCCACTCCCCAACCCACGCTCGACCCATACCCACGTATGTCGCCCTGGAATAAGAGCCCAAAGGTTGCACCAATCATCATGGCAACCAGCAAATGCAAAATGATGCCAACCCCAGGCGAATTCGAGTTCACGACGGTAGCGAGCAGCGGGAAGAAATGAATGCTCCCCATCCACCGGCCGAAGCCCCAGCCGCCCATGAGCCCAGCGATACCACCGACGATAAGCGCACGTGGCCAACTGAGCCGCCTCATGCCAGGCTGGGACTCCAACCCTCTCACTACCCCGAGTGTGACTCCAAGCGGCATACCGAGGCAGAGCAGAAAACCAACCAGAGTAGGGAACTGAATACGGGCGGCAGTCAGCATCTCCATTTCCGTTGTTCCCGCCAGGACCGCAAATAGACCAGCCGGATCGACCAGCCACACCAGCAAGGCGTAAGCTAACCCCCATAACAAACCGGCGCCTGGCGTGGTCACCCGCGACGACGCCAGCAGGGCAAAGAGGAGACCGTAGAGCCCCCCTAAAACGATGTCAGTGAGAGGGGGACCGAAGCCGAGCCACGCGCCAACTGCTCCACCGCAGCAACCCATGATAACACTGATAGTGATAGACTTGATTAAGGGGGAACGCATACCGTGCTCCATTCCTGTGCCTCGCGCATGAGGAAGGCAGGCAAGATTTATCTCAACGTGCTTCCACCCTCGCTATGCGTTCGGGCTGATCCTGGCGAGTGGGCTCGGGACTGGCTTGAGGAGTCACACGTGAGGAGTCACTCTGGCCCGGTCTCTTCTCCGTAAAGTCGATGGTCTGGACAATGTCGCGTGGGAAGAACAACTCGACGAGCCAATCCACCAAAACCCGCATTTTGCGTTCGAGACCGGGAAGCTTGGCCAAATAGATCCCGCGCCAGAGGAACCAGGCGAACAGACCGGAGAAACGGAACCCTTTAATCTCCGCGCAGGCGGTCTGATGGCCAACGACACAGAGTGTCCCTAACGAGTCAAAATGGAAGGGCTTGAGCGGCTGTCCATATACGCTCGCGTAAATGTTGTGTGCCAAAGTAGACGCTTCCCGGAGCGCAAACTGAGCGGTCGGTGGACAAGGTTGCCCGGTCTGCGCATCGACCACGAGAGCGCAGTCCCCTGCTGCCCAGATGCCTGGACAGCCCGGCACGGCTAACATCTTATCGACGACGACCGCGCCGCGCCGGTCACGTTCAACCGCCAGCGTCTGGATCAGCGGGTTCGGGGTGGTTCCCGCTGTCCAGACAAGAGTCTCGGTATGGATTTCCTCGTGCGGGTTCAGGATCACCGCTCCAGGCCGGGCATCTGCGACCCGCGCGTTGAGTTTGAAGCTCACGCCACGAGCGGCCATGCGTTCCAACGCATAGGCGGCAAGTTCTTCGCTTAACTCAGGAAGAATACGATCCCGTGAGTGCACCAAAATGACGCGGATTTCCGCCGGCGTCAGGCTCGGGTAATAGGCCAACATGCCGCGGGCGAAGTCATTGAGTGCGCCCGCCAATTCTGCGCCGGCGAAGCCGCCGCCAGTCACCACAAAGGTCAACATTGCTTGC
>JACQEL010000746.1 GCA_016200595.1 Deltaproteobacteria bacterium | reverse complement strand
GGACGGTAAGGGTTCCCAGGTCGCAATGCGCACCCGCGCGCAACTGCCCGGGCAGGGGGGGCTCACGCTGTTCGGGGTAATGCATGATCCGCAGAGTGCTGATCGGCCTACTATTTTTCTCCGCAAAAAAATCTTCTCTCAGCTCCAGCGCCCCCGCCAAAATCCGTAGCAGGTCGGCCGCTAGCTGCGACATCCTGCGGTAGTACGCAGTGCAAACCTCGGCGAAACCGGCCGGACGACTGGGAAAGAAATTGTCGGCGAAGTAATGCCGCGCCGCCTTACCATGATAGTATTCTTCATGCGGAACATCGACCGGTCCCACACTGTACGCTTCCCTGAGATCCCCTGGCGCGCCGGTACGGTCATAGCCAAACACTTCGGCCGCAACCGGCTGAAAACCGTGAAAAGGGGTCCCTCTGACTCTGAGCTTTTCTGCGAGCGGCAAGTCGAAGAAGGTTTTTCCCACTGCGAACAGACGGTCACACAGGAGCGGATCGACCCCGTGACCGGTGATCACGAGAAAGCCGATGTCTTCACAGGCACGATTGACTTGCCGCGCGACGTTTCGCTTCTCCTCGGCCCTCCCCGCTAAATATGGTGCGATATCGATACACGGAACGGTCATCAGAGTCATACAAGTTCTCCTGGGCACTAAGGGATGGCGGTGAACATGAGGGCGGCCAGTCGGCGGGTCTCGGCGTGCCTCGTGCTAGTGCTGTCCTCTGGCATGACCGCGATTATCGTGTACGCGGCGTGCCCTTGTCAAATAGTGCCGGCTCGGCGGGTGCATATCATTTGATGGCACCTTAGTTGGGGGAACCCAGTAGCTTTGCCGTTCACCCTTCGACAGGCTCAGCACGAACCCCTTGTGGCGTGCCCGTGCCAGAATTTGTTATACACCCTGGCTCGGCATTTTCTTTTTTTCAGTTGCCTTCCGTTTCCCAGAGCGCTACAAACAGCGGTGAAACGCTCTGCGCCGATAAAGGAGGGCTGCGTATGCGACTGATTGATGGTGACGCGCACTTCATCGAACCTTTAGACCTGTTCGAGCGCTATATCGACCCGGCCTACCGCGAGCGGGCGATGCAACTCAAACGTGATCCAACAACTGGAACGACGCGGTTTCTCGCGGATCAGAAGCCGATGAAGATCTTCGATGTGGAGGCCTTTCTCGGGGCGGTGGTCGGGTATGGCCAGAAAGAAGTAGGCCAGGACCTCGGCAACTTCGACCGTTACCTCTACTACGCGGCCGACTGGCAAAATATGGGGAAGCGGGTGCAGTTCCTCGATGAGGAAGGGTTTGAGCGCCAGGTGATCTATCCCACGCTCGGGCTCTTTTGGGAAGGGGAGATTGACGATCCAGACCTCGCCGATGCCCACTGTCGCGCCTACAACACCTGGACCTTTGAATTGTGTTCCCCCTATCACAATCGGTTGTATCCCGCCGCCCACATTTCGCTGCGTGACCCCCAGTTAGCGGTGCGCGAGATGGAACGGGTGGCCAAACTGGGCGGCCGGACGATCTTTGTGGCAGCGGCGCCCATTAAGGGCAGGAGCTTTGGGCATCCGGACTTTGATCCGGTCTGGGCAGCCGCGCAGGATCTCGACCTGAGTGTGGGCATCCACCTCGTCGGACATGCGCACTACACCGGCAGTGAATGGTATCGGGATCGCGACCCGGGGTTCATGTATCTGACCATGAGTATCATTCAGGATCCCCGCCAGGCCGTGACCACGATGGTGTATGACGGGGTCTTTGAACGGTTTCCACGGCTGCGGGTGGCAACGATCGAGGCGATGGTGGGCTGGGTCGGGGAATGGCTTGAGCGGCTGGATTACCGCTACAAGTACATGGGCCATACCTCGCAGATGAAGCGGACGGCGCGGGAGTATTTTGCCCGTAATATCTGGGTCAATGGTGACCCGGAGGAAAAGATGTTTCCGCTGATGGTCCAGTTTGCTGGAGATGAGCGGTTCTTTATTGGGTCGGACTATCCCCATGCCGAGGGATTTGTCCATCCCGTAGAGAAAGCACGAGAGGTGCTCGCATCGTTGCCCGCAGCCTCAGTGGACAAGATCTTGGGGGGGAATGCCGCACAGTTCTACGGGATCTGAGACCTGCTTAGAGTACTGTCTACTGGCCAGGGCCAACGCCGGAGAGTGGGCGGGCCGAGTAAGACACTTGATAAGGAGGAGATCGTGGCTTTCCAACTGCGCTACACTGTCGATAACCAGGACATCACGGTTGTCGCGATTGGTCTGTTCGTCGCTCCGAACAAGTTGTTGCTTGAACTCATGCGCCTCGGGGTCAGGGTGATTCTGCTAGAACCGATCACCGGCGCCCATCAGGGCCGGGGGCTGCCGGACCGAGACCGTGGTCCCCTCAATCGCGAGGGCATCAGCATCCCCTGGCAGATACTCCACCGCGGCATGGAGTCCCTTGTAGTTGATTTCCACCAAGAGGCGGGCAAACAACTTGTGCTCGAGCTGATCAAGAAAACCCATGTGCTGGTGAGTAACTGGCCCACCCGCATGGCGCCTTGGCTGGAGTATCCTCACCTGGTGGACCAGTGCGGTCCACAGACCATTAAGATTCAGATTGACGGGGGCTACGATGGCCGTGCGGCCAATGATTACTCGATGCAGGGAGCGACCGGGCTGGCACATGCAACCGGAGAACCGCACGGCAGACCCTTGACCATTCCCGCGGCGTTTTTCGACATCATTACTGGCCTGCACGGTCTCAATGCTTTTCATGTGGGCCTGCGGCGGTTAGCCGAGACGGGCAGAGGAGATTGCTACCGTATCGCCTTGGAACAAGTGGCGTTTCAAACCCTGGCTGAGCTGGGCTGGTATGCTCAGGCTGAAACAACCGGCGAGAGTCGCGAACCCATTGGCGACAGTCTGTTGGATGCGGTCCATGGTCACTATCGGACACAGGATGGCACCTACGTCACGCTGAATTTGATCGGCGAGGGAGTTTGGCGCCGGCTGCGCGAAGCAACGGGCATGCACACCCTGGCGTATAATGCGCAGGGGCATGAGATACATGGTGACCATGCGCGCTATCTCGTGGTTGAGGAGATTAAACAACAGATTGCCAATTGGATCGCGGCGCGCTCGCAAGCAGAAGTTCTTAAAACCTTGCAACGGGCGGGGCTGGTGGTGGAACCCTGTCGGGATAGTGTCGAAGCCGAACAGCACGCGCGTAGTCTTCCCTGTTTCCATCAGGTGACTGATCCTGACCTGGGACCGATCTGGGTGCCTGGGCCAGTGATCGAAGCCCGCGATCTGGAACCGATGCCGCTCTCCGGCGCACCGCATCCCGGCGAGCACACCTACAAGGTGCTTGAGGAGGTGCTAGGGCTGAGCCCTGAACACATTGCTACGCTGGAACGGCAGGGGATCGCCGCCGGCCCGGTTGGGCGCGAGTAGCTCACCTGCCTGCTGTTATCCAAAAGGATAATCTGCTACCTCATGCAGAACGCACTGCAGAAGATCGTAGGTCGCAAGGTAGACCTTCTCAGCCGTCGCGGCATTGAAGCTAGTCGGAAATACCTCCGCCGTAAGGCACTTTTATCCTCGGCAGAGGTTAGACTTTATCCAAAATAAAGCCCCGGAGGGGCGTGAGGACGTAGCCCACGGCGTAAGCCGTGGGACAGGAGCAGAACCACACAGTACCCGGAGCCCCTGAGGGGCGGGAGAAGAGTGCCGTCGCAAATTCTTCTGCCCCTCCGGGGCGAAGAGGAACAAAAGGTGTGACATGGGCAAGGTCGTTATTTTAGATAAAGTTTGGTAACCGTTCAGCCCTCAGGGATCAGCTTTGCGCTGTTGCGGGAGTAAGCCTAATCATTCTTCACTGCTTGTTCACCTCATTTGAGTCCCGCCTTACGCAGGGCGGCAAGGTGGCGCTCCAACAGCGCTGGGTCCTTAATAGGCTCTCTCTGCCTGTCCACCTCTAGCGAGAACCTGGGATTGATCCGTAACACTTCTGCCGCCTCGGCTCGAGCTTCTACCTCTTTGCCCAGTTCACTGTAGACGGCAGCCAGGGTCAGATGAGCGCCCAGAATATTGGGGTAGTGGCTGAGATATTGCCTCAGAGGGGCAATCGCCTCCTCAGGTCGCCCCGCGAAATCATAGGCAGCGCCTACGCTGTTTAAGTGCTGGTCCGCATACCAGGGCTTGCGGCGCAGCGCCTGCTCTGCCATCCCCACCGCTTCCTCCGGCCTGCCCACCCGGCTCAGCGTCTCAGCCAGAACCGCATAGCCATCAGGCACGTTAGGATCGAGGGCGATGGCCCGCTCCATCTCGGCGAGGGCCTGCTCATACTGCTTTTGGTAGAGATAGACAAAACCCAAGCACGCGTGGCCCGGGGGAAAGGAGTCATTAAGAGCAATAACCCGTTGCGCCGCCGCCAACGCCTGCTCCAGCGCTTGGGAATCCGAACCCTGTTGAAAGGCCCACTGCGCCCAGTAGCTGTAAGCCAGGAAGAGGTGGGCAGAAAAGTCACCAGGGCTACGGCTGATGAGGTCCTTCGTCGTGGCGATCACCTCGGTATACCGCCCTGTAAAAAGGGAGGCGATGCCCAATTGCAGTAAGTAGATGGGTGGATAGCGGGGGTTGAGCCGCATTGCCTGCTGCACCATCCGCACGGCTTCTTCTGGCCTGCCCGCGAAGTCCAGTACCCCTGCCTGCCAGGCATAGCTGTCGGCATTGTTGGGGTCGAAGGCGATGGCTCGCTCACCTTCGGCTATGGCTTGATCATAGTGTTGTTTCTGTGCATAGACAAAGCCCAAGAGCGAGTGGGCTAGAGGTAGGGAGTCGTCTAGAACAAGAGCCTCTTGTGCCAACGCCAACACGCGCTCCAGAGTCTGGGGGTCTGTACTCCAACGTCGGGTCCACTCGCGGAAGTAAGCAAAACCCAGCCACGCGTACGCCTCGGCATACTGCGGGTCCAACGCAACAGCTTTCTCAAACAGTTGCCGCGCCTGGGCATTGGTCTCTTGCGTGAAGCGGAAAAGGGGCTCAATCCCGCGCAAGAAGGCATCATAGGCCTCCAGGTTGTCCGTGTGTTTGCGCACTATCCACCCTTGCTCCTGGGCGGAGAGTTGGAGTTTCAGCGTCGTTACGATCTTCTGCACGATCTCGTCTTGTAAGGCAAAGATGTCCTTGAAAGGGCGGTCGAAGCGCTCCGACCACAGATGGGCATCTGTGGTGACGTCCACTAACTGCACGACGATACGTACTTGATCGCTGGCCTTCTGTACGCTGCCTTCCAGCACGTAGCGAACCCCCAGTTCTTTCCCCACCGCTTGCACATTGATGGCTTTACCCTTGTACGTGAACGCGGTGTTGCGAGCGATAACGAACAAGCTGGAGATGCGGGAGAGATCACTGGTCAGTACTTCAGTGATGCCGTTGCTGAAGTAGTCTTGCTCGGGATCTTTACTCATGTTGTCGAAGGGCAGCACGACTAGGGAAGGCTTGTCGGGCAAGGGCAGCAACGGCGGCTGCGCCTCCTGAGTGAGGAATGAT
>JACQEL010000745.1 GCA_016200595.1 Deltaproteobacteria bacterium | reverse complement strand
CGCCATTGATCTCGGTCACGTAGCGCTGTTTGACATCGAAGGGGGGAACCTGGGAGACCGGGAGAAGCAAAAATTCGTAGACTTCCATGAATTCCCGCAGGCGGTGGTACAACTCGGTCCGGTTCCGTTCCGCACGCCCGATCTGTGCCCCACTCAGCTTCTTGCCCTCTTCGATATTCCAGACGACAGTGTCTTTCAGCTGTGCCCGGTGAGTCTCGAGCAAATCGCCGTAGCCGAGTTCAAAGAGCCAGGCCCGCCAGACGGTGAAGGCCTCATCCGCGCCGGTGAAATCTGGCACCGTCTCCCCGATGACCCACCCGCGAGACGCGAATACTCTCCGTTGCTGGTCAAGGACCGCCGTCACACGTAGGTCCACCGGCAGCCCGCCGACATCCGGACTCAACGCGATACGAACGCCAGTAAAGGTGCGCTCCAGCGGACGGGAGTACTGCTGTCCTGGTTCACTGATAGAAACCGGCGCCCGTGGATCAGGTCCGGCGAGGACGCTCAACAACAGGGCCACGTCTTGTACCGTGCGGGCCATAGGTCCCTCGACCGGCAGCGGGCACCAGGCGATACGGTGAGGCCAGACCGGGACTCTACCAGGGGAAGGGCGTAACCCCACGACATTGCAAAAACTTGCTGGGTTGCGGAGCGAGCCACCCAAGTCGCTGCCATCGGCAATGGGTAACATACCGCAGGCCAGGGACACAGCCGCGCCGCCACTACTCCCGCCACAGGTTTTGGTCAGGTCGTAGGGATTCAGGGTCTCACCAAACACGGAGTTATAGGTTTGCGAGCCGGCGCCGAACTCCGGGGTATTGGTCTTTCCTACCGTAATAGCTCCGGCTTGCCGCAGGCGCTCGACGATGATTTCATCTTGCTGCGGCACGAAATCGCGGAAAATAGGAGAGCCGAAGGTGGTGCGGATGCCTTTGGTCAAGACCAAATCTTTGTGCGCGATCGGCAAGCCGTATAACGGGCCGAGCACGGCGCCCCGCGCCAGGTCTTCGTCAGCCGCGCGCGCCTGCTTCAATGCCTGTTCGGGGAGAAGAGTGACGATGGCATTTACCTTCGGATTGATACGCTCAATCTGGGCGAGGTGTGCCGCCATGACCTCCTGGCAAGAGAGGTCCTTGAGGCGAATGCGACGGGCAAGCTCGGTCGCGGTGAGGAAGCAGAGTTCTGCACTAGCCATGTAGGAATAAAGAGTAAAACGTAAAACGTAAAAAGATAAAGAGAATTCCGCTGTCTTTTTATTACGTTTTACGCTTTACATTTTAGCTTTCACGTTTTATTCTTCACGCCTTCCGCGGCGCGCGACTAGTGATCACCTCATCAATCAATCCATAGTCGCAGGCTTCCCGACTACTGAGGAAACGGTCCCGGTCGGTATCTCGCTCGATACGCGTCAGCGTCTGCCCAGTATGTTTGCAGAGAATCTGGTTCAACTCGTCCCGTACCCGCAGAATCTCGCGCGCATGAATGCCGATATCACTGGCCTGACCTTCCACGCCGCCCCAGGGCTGATGAATCATCACGCGCGCGTGGGGCAGAGCGTACCGCTTCCCCTTAGCCCCGGCCGCCAGCAATAGGGCACCCATACTGGCCGCCTGACCAACGCACAGGGTGGATATATCCGGCCGGACGTATTGCATGGTGTCATAAATCGCCATCCCGGCCGTCACTGAACCGCCCGGTGAGTTGATATAGAAATGGATATCCTTTTCCGAGTCCTCGGATTCCAGAAAAAGGAACTGGGCGGCGATGATCCCTGCCACGTCATCGGTGATAGCTGAGCCGAGGATCACGATGCGATCTTTGAGCAAGCGGGAGAAGAGATCATAGGCCCGTTCTCCCATGCCCGTCTGTTCAATCACTGTAGGAATAATATTCATAACAAGACAAACCTTATCCTAATCTCGCGGGTCTTGCCAGCAACACGGCTTTCCTTGACAAGCGCGTCTGTGGCTTTCACAATACGCCAGCACTCAACCTCCTACGGAAAGGCCGACAATGGACTTTGGTATTTGTGTTGCCTCTAAGATCGATGAGGTCGGTTATATCGTACATGCTGAGAACCTTGGCTATTCACATGCCTGGGTGGCGGATAGCCAGATGATCTGGTCTGATTGCTATGCCGTGCTGGCCTTAGCGGCCCAGCAGACGCGCAAAATAAAGCTGGGCACGGGCGTTTCGGTCGCTGGCACGCGCTTAGCGCCGGTCACTGCCAATAGTATCGCCACCATCAACCGCCTGGCGCCAGGCCGCACCTTTTTAGGCATTGGCACGGGCAACACTGCGATGCGCCTGATGGGGCACAAGCCGATGCGGCTGCGGGAATTCGCTGATTATCTCCGCGTGCTGCGAGGCCTGTTGCGTGGCGAGGAAGTAGACTTCACCTGGCAGGGACAAACCTTGCCGGTACAGTTTCTCATGCAGGAGCAGAAATTCATTGACGTCGAGCATCCCGTTCCCATCTATGTGTCCGGCTTTGGCCCTAAGGCTCAGGCGCTGGCGGGGGAATATGGTGATGGCCTGGTGCTCTCGATTCCCCCTGACCCGGGATTTATGTACCGCGCTCTGAATAACGTCCGCGCGGGCGCGGCGCGCGCCGGGCGGCACGGGGAGGATTGCTATACCTGCTCGCTGACGACGGCAGTGATTCTCCAGCCGGGAGAATCTTTGGCTGCGGAGCGGGTGCTGCGTGAATGTGGCGCGTTTGTGATCGCCTCATTGCACTACACCTACGACAAAATCCGTCAGTTCGGTGGTGACCCGCCGGCGCATCTGCGCAGCATCTGGCCGGAGTATTGCGCCTTGGTGGAAGCGACGCCGGCAACCCATCGTCACCTGCGCATCCACGCCGGCCATTGCACCTATTTACTCCCAGAAGAGGCCAAATTCGTGACTCCGGAGCTGGTGAAATCGACTTGCCTGACCGGTACACCGGAGGAGATCATCGAGCAAATCCAGCGACTGGAACACGCGGGTTTACAGCAGATCATGCTCCTCCCTTCCCTTGAGACGCAGTACGGGGTAATCGAAGATTTTGCCCACAAAATTATGGCGAAGCTGTAAGCCTGAGGAGGTTCTTATGAGCGAAAAGACAGAAGACACGGCACCGGTGCGGGGATCATGTTTTTGCGGGACGGTGACGTTTGAGGTCACGCTGCCGACGCTGTTCTGTGCGCACTGTCATTGCACCATGTGTCGGCGTGTCCACGGCGCCGGCTATGTCACTTGGATCGCAGTGCCGTACACCCAATTTCGCATGGTGACGGGGCAGGAGCACTTGAGTGTGCATCACTCATCCGACCATGGGCGCCGGTCCTTCTGCGACGTCTGTAGTAGTTCGCTGTTCTGTGAATCGACTCACCATCCCGATCAGATCGACATCGTGCTCGCGAATCTGGCCGACAAGATCGATCGTGAGCCGCAAGCGCATTATTATTTCTCGGATCGGGTAGACTGGGTGACCCTGGCTGACGACCTCCCGCGCTTTGGCGGGGAGACCGGCACCGAGCCCCTAAAATAATTATTGAGCGTTGTGTGTTCTTCATCCTACGGTTATGTTGTTGGGGATAGTTGCTCACAATCATACACAATAAGGAGGGCAGTATTATGGCAGGCCTACAAATTTCCAAAGAGGAGATGCTCAAGCGAGTAGCCCACTTCAAGGATCTCAAACCCATTGACTATAAATCCATGGGGAATGGCTATGTGCCGGAAGGCATGCAAGCCTTCAGCATTATCGGCCAAGTGACGAAGGATATCCCGACGATCGAGGCCACGCATGGCTTTACCATGGCGGTCACCAAGGTCGATCCGGGAAAGGGGGCGCCGTTACACAGCCATAAGACGGTCGAAGTGTTTGTTCCTCTTTCCGGTCAATGGGCTTTTTACTGGGGAGACAAAGGGGAGAATGAGGTCAACCTCGGGCCTTGGGATGTGATCTCTTTTCCGGCTGGCCTGATGGAGGGGTTCCGTAACTTGGGTGATGAGCCGGGCTATCTCTTGGCTGTTCTCGGTGGGCCTGAGGTTGGTGAAGTGACCTATGCCCGGCAGGCGGCCAGCGCTTGAGCCGTTTTTAGTGGCGTGCAGCGTTATCCTTACCGGCGTGGCGGCGAGCGAGAGCTTATGCTCGCCGCCACCGCAGCCAGGGTGAGGCCGAGCAAGAGGCCACCACCGACGTCACTCACCCAGTGATCATTGAGGTAGACGCGGGTGAAGGCCATGGCACAGATCACCGTCCAGCCGACCGCGCGCCACCGCGGCCAGTGTTCACTGAGCAGTGCTACGAGGAACGTCGTGCGCAGCATATGGCCACTGGGAAATGAGTAAGGAGTAGCGAGGTGAAAGTCGAGCGGCTCGGCGAAGTGAAGCAGCAAGGGGAGCTGCACGTGTCGCGAAAACTCCAGTGGAGGGCCGGGATGTGGCAGGACATACTTGAGGACAGCTGCGAGAGCTACCCCGACAAACATCAATAAAGGTACCAGTCCTTGCTCCCCTCGGCGCCGCCACCAATTGTAGGACAGTGCCACTGCGATCGTCCCCGTGACTGAGGCCGCTCCTAAGAAGGTAACTACAGAGGCCACGACGTCGAGCGGATATGAGACGAGGGGAAGAGCCAAGCTGAGACCCCACCAGTCCACCGCCCGCGTGACCTCAAAAGCCACGAGGAGGCAAAGTACGACGAAGGCGAGCGCCAAGCTGCTTGCTCGGCGTGACACCGGGTTGGCAATGTGTTCCCCTGTACTCCAGTGCGGCGGACTCTCAAGGTCCCTAGAGAAATGGGGAAGGGAAGGGGTTTCTTCCTCTCGCGACATGGTTCCTGACCGTTCTCGTGTCTCTGCGATTACTTGAGCAAATTGCACTCATGTTCTCCTGAATCCTCTTTCTGTGCAATATAACCCTTAGGTTTACCGACTGAGGAAGATGACCTGTTTGAGAAGTTGGAGCAGGTAGGTATTCTCTCCCCTACCCAACCAATGGCAAACGATGAATGGTGAATGCTGAATGAAAAACCGATCTACGTGTGCCGTTCATTGTTCTGCGTTCCGCAGTCATCGTTTTTGACCCTGTTCAGTTTCGTGCCTCCACCCAACCTACGTTTCTTACATTTCTACTTCTCTACTTTACCACCACATCCGTCAGCACCTCCGCTCCTAAGGTCCCATCCGCTTTCTTCCCCCCACACCCCTGATCCACAATCGTCCCATCCGGATTCGGGTCTAACCCCAGTGGGTCACGCGGACACACGTCATCGGCCGGGTGCGTATCGGCGTTCCCGTCCAGCACCGTATGGTCCAAGGCCACCGTGTAGCGGTAGTCCGCGTGGCTGGGATTCCGCGCCGTGCTCCGCCGCGGGTCGTTGGCGCAGTCGAAGGTCTGACTGAAGACGGCTGTGAGGCTTTTCTTGGACTTGAGTTTCACCGGAAACGCCGTGGGCTTCGTGAGCGCCAGGGGAGGCGGCGCACACGGCCCTAGCGAGTCCACCGTCAGGTGCAGGAGGTTCACCAGCGTCTCCGCGTTGGGGATGATCTCGCTGTCGGTGCTGCGGTTTTGCAGGATCACTCTGAGCGTGCGGGTCAGCTGGGGCTTGGCGGCGGTGAGGGTGAGGTGCTTGGGCACGAGGAGGGCGATAACGGCCAAGTCCTGCTCGCAGTTGGCCACGCCATTATGGTCGGGATCCAGATCGGCTACCCCGCAGCCACACACGCCCGGCTCAGTCTTGTTAGGATCGTCGGGGCAAGTATCGAAGCAGTCCAGCGTGCCATCCCCATCCGTATCTGTCTCGGCCACCCCGCAGCCGCACACATCAGGAGCAGTCTTGTTGGGATCCTCAGGGCAGGCATCGGCGCAGTCGGGCGTGAGGTCGCCATCGGTGTCCGTCTCATCCACCCCGCAGCCACACACGCCGGGGTCAGTCTTGTTGGGATCCTCAGGGCAGGTATCGGTACAGTCCGGGGTGCCGTCACCATCCGTATCTGTATCCGGTACCCCGCACCCGCAGATGCCGGGCTCGGTTTTATTGGGATCGTTGGGGCAAGCGTCGGTGCACTCGGGGAGGTCGTCCACCGCGCCGTTGCAGTCATCATCGAGGCCGTTGCACAGTTCGGGGGCGCCGGGGTAGACGGCGGGGTTGTTATCGTCACAGTCGCCTTGCGCCACGGTAAACCCGTCGCCATCGACATCCACCACGCTGATCTTAGCCACAAAGGCGTCGCCGAAGCCGAAGGTCAGGTCTGGCCCCACCGTCACCGGGAAGGTGGCTTCGGTGGAAGTAGTGTCGCCCGTCACATAGGTGTTGCCGGCACTGTCCACGGCAATGCCGAAGCCCCGATCCTCACCACTGCCGCCGATATAGCCGGCGTAGAGTAGAGCGGTGCCGGCCGCATTCACCTTGGCCACAAAGGCGTCGGCGAAGCCGCCGTTGTAGGTCAGATCCGGTCCCACCGTCACCGGGAAGGTGGCCTGGGTAGAGCTGGTGATGCCCGTCACGTAGGCATTGCCGGCACTGTCCACGGCAATGCCGCTACCTGCCTCACCATCGTCGCCGCCGATATAGCCGGCATAGACCAGCACGACTGGATCTAACACCAGCTCCTTACTCGTGTCGTACGTTCCCACCTCAAAGCCGTACGCCTGCTCCCCGGCTGTGTCCTGGGCCGCCACGCTGTAGGCTGTGGCCACCTCTGCGCGCTGCCCCCCGCTCTCTTGATAGGCGTAGGGCCGGTCATCGGCAAAGCCCCCTGCCGGCGTCCTCACGTCCAACTGCCCGGCGTCAGTCAGTTGCACGCTCGTGGCGCCCCGGTAGGCCAGCTTGATCTGCTTAGGGTCGGCGCCGGGCTTGACCACAAAGGTGTACTTGAGGCGGTTCGCCGTGCCGCTGTACACCAGGTCAATGCCGGGCCACAGCTCCGGGTAGACGACTGCGGCATAGGTCTGGAGCCCGGTCCGCCACTGACTCTCTGGTCCCTTGAAGTAGCTGACCACGGCCGGCGTGAGATCTTGTCCCAGGGGTTGCACCTGCGGGTTGGCGCCGACAAAGTCCAGCTTGAGCACCCAGCGTTGCCGCGGAGCCGCTGACGCTGCCTCCGGTCTGAAGGCCACCGGCCGCACCCCGGCCTCAGGCCCAGTCGCACCCGGCTCCGTCAGGGTAAAAGTGAGCCCTGTGGCGGTGAAGTACACACTGGTGTCGCGACCCTGGAGATAGTACGCCACGCCGGGGTCAAGCCGGCCCTGGTTCTTGATGAAGTAGAGCGGAAGCTGACCCAAGGCTGCCTGTACTCGGGCCGTGGTGGCAGGCGCGGGCGCCTGCGCAGCCAGAGGTTGGGGGTCAGAGATTGGGGGTTGGATGGGAGAACCTGCTCTCTGGTTCCCGACCTGCGTGGCACAGGAAGCTACGGTGAGCCCCAGCGTGAGTGCCAGTACCCAGTTTCCTTTGAGCCAGTCAAGACGGCACATGATCTCCTCCTTCAGCGGTTTGCGGTTGGGCAGTAGTAGCCTGGAGTGATGAAAATTCGCTGAGGCTGAGGATGGCAGGAAATCCTATTTTTGTTCCCTGCGCCCAGACCGTTTCTGCGCCGGCACGACTCCCCCCTCGTGCCCGGGCTCTGCCCGGGTACGTCCTG
>JACQEL010000744.1 GCA_016200595.1 Deltaproteobacteria bacterium | reverse complement strand
GATGCCTGTGACAAGGGGCTTATCACTGAGGAGCCGTGTGCCGGGTAACTGGCACGCACGGTTTTGTAGCAGAGGCGGGGGGAGCGATTCCCTCGCCTACTGTAACCCTGACCGCGGCCCGCGAGCGGTTCTGAATGAATGCGAAACGATAGAGTTGGGCCGCGGCGGCTGAGGCGGGGGCGTTAGGCGGGCGTGATTTCATCTGATTCCTTGTTGGGATACGCGAGAAACTGATCATGCAGACTCTACAAATACCGAGACTGGAAGCAAACTATGCCATTTCAATGCAGCCGAATGAGGCTGCCGCTTTTGAAATAGACAATCAGAGGCTGGAAGCGTTTTGGACATGGACAGCATGGAAGCACCGCCACTGGCCCGCCGACATCATTCATCCAGGTCTTCGGCTGTATGGATTTGATTTGAGAAAAAACAGGCGCGAGTTGTTCGTTCTCCTTGAAGTCACTCATGGTGGAGCGTTCCGTTTCGAGTCAATGGACAACTTTGTTAAGAAAGTCCAGGCGCTAACAGAGGGTTGGACTCCAGATAAGGAGGCAGACCCAAACAGCAACGATAAATGGCAAGACATTGAGGAAAGGCTTCAGCAGGCGGGAACCTGCACTGGCATCTGCGTACGATGGCGGGTCCTTAAGAAAGTGTCGATTCCTCTCAGAGGACGATTCCCATTACTCGGTTGGTGCGATCTTCAAAAACCCAACCTCGGCATGCACGGATTGCCGCGTTCTTGAGGAGACTAAAGCAGGTGAGCAAACGCAAAGTATCTTTTACTGTTCGAGGCTCAGTCGCCTAACAAACCCGCTCCAGAGGGACACGGCCCCTATTGCGGATTCGGGTAAATATGAACAGCTTCGGTTGGGGCCGCGCCTCTGAGCGGGAAACGTTAGGTTTTGGTATGCCCTGGGAAAACATTGGTAGCACCAGCACAGGCAATCTGCCTCACGAGGAGGCTTGGATTCTCTTGAGTCTCGGCCTCGCGAAAAAATATGTCGAATTTGTGTGTGGGGACGCACCACCCGGAAGCAAGCTCGACATCATGTGGCATGACCACGAACTTGGCAGTTATCCATCGCTGGGCGTCTGGTTTGAGTATGACCCGCCGTGGGACTACCTCAATTCTTGTGAGCGTGCCCTTGAGGTTTTCGACGATGCGGTGTCGTGGCATGAACTCAAAGAACACTTTGAGGAGCAGGCTTTCCGCGATAAAGAGGAGGAAGACGATGACACCGACGAAACCTAACCTTTCGGTTGAGAGGGAGGCTCCGCAAGCGGGCTTCGCTCGCCTGTCCCACGTCCCCCACCTTAAACGTTAGGCTCTTGCGCCATTTGAAAGAGGGTTAATCCACTCAACAAATAAGAAAATGAAACACTCGGATTTTCATATCGACATGGAGTTTTTTACCGCCGCAGGCAAGTGGCAGTGCACGGACGTCGGCTCACGGGTCGTCGTGGCCATTTCCCTGGAGTCGCGTGAGATGGTACGCGTGCACTATGATGATAATAAGGAGCGCCACGAAGAGCGCTTCATTAGTACTGATCCCCGCGATCTGAGCGGTCCGCCCTATGGGGTGGTCGAACATGTCTTTGACGAATACGACCTCGACGGATGCTATTCCCGTGCGGAGGAAGCGTCGAGGTGACGAGATCAGAGATGGACGAAAAGGTAAGGTTCTCTCCCACCACTCCACCCAGGAACTAGGCCCTCCCCCACTGAAGTGAAGCGAGAAGCCGCAACTGAGGCCGAAGAGGGAGTAACAAAGCGAGGAACCACAGAATAAACAGAGTGAAGGGTTACGAATGCAGCCGAGGTGGACGGGGAAATGCGAACGGTTATGGAGGGAGGCACTCCAGGCTCAGAGCCTAACAATCGCCTCCAGGCCGACCGCTGCCCGATTGCGGATTGGAATGAACCTGAAAAGTCTCGGCTGGGCGGCGGCGGCTGAGGCGAAGCGTTAGCCGTCGCAATCCCCTTTACGTGGAGACAGACTTGGACGTACACTCCTCATAAAGAAAGGAGATCTCTCCAGTGCTGAGCGAAACACGTTACGAGCACATCATGCTTGACGAGACGCACGTGCCGCTGATCGCAGGAACGCGAGTGAAAGTCATTGAACTCGTGCTCGATCATCTCGCCTACGGCTGGAGCCCGGAAGAACTCCACTTTCAACATCCTCATCTCACCATGGGTCAGATCCACTCGGCGCTGGCGTATTACTGGGATCATAAAGCCGAGCTTGACCAAGACATAGAACGGCGACTACAGCTCGTGGACCAGTTACAGCACACCGTGCCTTCTTCCTCCTTGGTAGAGCGACTGAAGACCCGAAGGCTCAGTTGATGCCGATTGCCTTCTATATGGATCAGCATGTTCCCCGAGCGATCACGGTAGGACTGCGGCTCCGTGGCATAGAGGTGCTCACCGCCTACGAAGACGGAGCGAGCGAACTGGAGGATGTAGAACTCCTGGACCGAGCGGGCGAAGTGGGACGGGTGCTGTTCACGCGCGATGACGATCTTTTGGCCGAGGCGACGAAACGACAGAGAGCAGGCATCCCGTTCTGTGGGATTGTGTACGCGCATCAACTCCGGGTTTCCATTGGGCGGTGTGTAGAAGACCTGGAACTGCTTGCGAAGGCCGGAGAGCCAGCAGATTTGATGAACCAAGTCATCTTCTTACCGTTCGGGAAGTAAGAAGGGCTGCTCCGGCTAACAAAGCGCTGCACCGCATCGCCGCCCGGTGGCGGTTCCTGCTGAAGCCGAATGGCTTCGGCTGGGCGGCTCGCGGTGAGCGCTGGGCGTTAGAAAACAAAAGGTCTTTTTCAGTCATGGCAACAGTACCCACTTTCACCATGAAGCTGATCAGGGCAGACGAACACCTGAAGGCCCTGAACGACGAGGTCATGAATTTTCTGGCAATCCGCCCATACGAAGTTATCACACAACAGGATATTCCAGCGGGCTATCTCCATGCCCAAGTCATCTATCGGCATGCGCCGCCCGATCTCTTGCTCATGCTGATTGGGGACGTGCTCCACAATCTCCGGTCTGCCCTTGATCACTTGGCTTGGAGTCTCGCCAGAACAAGGGCCGACTCCTTCACTGAATTCCCTATATTTATTGACGGGGCTCGGTTCCGTGCAACAGACAGGCACAGTAATCCCGTGCGGGGCAGCGGGCTCCACAAGATGCACGACATGCCCGCATCCGCACAGACCATTATCGAATCGTTGCAGCCGTACAAGGGAGTGCACGGGTTGCCAGAGAGCGAGCCTCTGTGGCTTCTGCAACAATTGGGCATTGAGGACAAACACCACACCCTCAATCTCGTTGCCGCAGGAGTTGATGTCCGCCTTGATGTCAGCACCAGCCTCCGTCATCCCGCCTACGGATTGACTGGGAGGACTGGCTACCTGCCGCTCGAAGACGGCGCAGAGATTTATCGCATTCCCCTCCCGGCTAATCCCTCGCAGGTGCAGGACCACTCGCACTCTACCTTTGACGTAGCGCTCGACCCAAAAGGGCCAGGTCGGGGTATATCCCTGCGGGAGGGATTGCGTAATATGCGGGAAGCGGTCGTGGAGGTGATCCGACTTCTCGAACCCCTTGTCCCATGATCCATTGTTTTCTAACCAACGCGCTGCACCAGACGGCGGACGCGTAGCTTCAGTGCTCATGTGAACCGTCTCGTTTCTCCCGCCGCTCGTGAGCGCGGGCGTTCTCCCTTCGCTTCGCTCAGGGAGAACGTGGCGCTGAGCGGCTCGTGCCTACCCTCCGCTCCGCTCCGGGAGAACCAGGCACTCGAGACGGATCCCCCTTCGGGGGACCGCTCAGCGCCACGTTAGGCGTGCAGTATTTTTTCTCGTTTTCTCACCAACACTTCTGGATGAGTTGAGAGAGAAGAAGGGTGCTCTCTTAGTCTAGAGTACACACCGGAAGATTACTCATGGCAGCAAAGATCACCAAGGATGTGCTCGAAAGTTATGGGTTCTGCCAGTACAAGAGTTACCTCAAACTGACAAGTCAGCACGGGGTCAAGTCAGATTATGAGACCTTGTTCACAGCGTTCAAGAGTGAGGTGAGACTCAAAGCCATTAACAGGATTATCGACCAATACCCAGAACACCAAGTAGTAAGAAATACCCCTTTGACCACTGCCGTCTTAAAACGCGGGCCGCTCTTTGTTCTAGAGCCCATCCTCGAAGATGACTTCTTCGCCCTTTCCTTTGACGGGCTGAAGCAAGTGCCTGGCCCATCGAAGCTGGGGAATTTCCTCTACATTCCCATATTGTTTCATGCCGGACTTCAAGTCCGTAAAGACCAGCGGATTCTCCTTGAACTATACGGCCGGATTCTCTTCCAGTATCAGGGGATAGCACCTGACAGCGGGATCATCTGGCATGGCAGCGACTGTAAGACGACAAGGATAAAGCTCAACCTCGATCCAAGAAAGGCTGAGCAGATCCTCACGGACATAAAAAAACTGCGCAGTGCTGAAGCACCGCCCAAGCTCATCCTCAACGATCACTGCCAGGTTTGTGAATTCCGCCAGCGTTGCTACAACCAAGCGATGCAGGAGGATAACCTCAGCTTGCTGCGGGGAATCTCGACGAAAGAGATCAAGAGTTACAACCGGAAAGGCATCCTCACTGTCACCCAGCTTGCTCACACCTTCAGGCCTCGTCGCAAAGGAAAAAGGGCAGGACAGGAAACAAACCACCGCTCCCATGCGTTGCAAGCCTTAGCGATACGAGACAAGAGAATTTATGTCTTCGGAGCACCGAAACTCCCGAATAGTCCTGTGTGCGTCTACTTCGATATCGAGAGTAATCCTGAAGCGGGGTTCGTGTATCTCATTGGTCTCATCATTGTAAAAAACGGTGCAGAAAAAACCTATTCCTTTTGGGCCGACCATAGAGAGCAGGAGTCGAAAATATTCGAGCAGTTCGTAGCTGAGGTCACTCGGCACGAGAACTTCGTAGTGTTTTGTTACGGAGACTACGAGCGAGCCTTTCTCAAGCGAATGCGAAGGGTAGCAAAGCGGAAGAAGCTAGTGGACAGAATACTGGATGCTTTGGTCAACCTCCTCTCTGTGATCTATTCCCATGTCTACTTCCCGACGTACTCCAATGGCCTCAAAGAGATAGGCAGATACGTGGGTTGTTCGTGGACTGAGCCTGACGCCTCAGGAATCCAGAGTATTGTGTGGAGAAGACAATGGGAGACCAGTCACAGCGAGGATGGGAAGCGGAAACTGACGACGTATAACCTGGAAGACTGTGTCGCTCTAAAGAAGGTCACTGAGCTGATACAGATAATCATCACCAAAGCCACTGCGGACGTAGCACCCCTAGTAGACGAGAAAGACCGCCCCCCTTTTGCCTTCGTACAAGAGGTTGAGAAACTCACTGACTACCACAAATGGGGACGGGTCAACTTCGTGCACTCTGATTATGAATACGTCAACAACTGTGCCTATTTCGACTACCAAAGGGAACGAGTTTATATCCGCACCAGTAAGCTTCTCAAGAAAAGCAATGGGAACAAAATAAAGTATACGAGACGGCGGTTCAGAGCTTCCAGCCAACTCATGATTGTCGCGTCGCGATGTCCTGCTTGCAAAAGCAAGGAAGTACGCAGTGGCATCAAGAAGGAGGTGCGGGCTCAAAAACCACGAGTCAAGATGGCGTTCGACTTAGAACTGACTCTCACTGGCATGAGACGTAAGGTCATTGAGTGTAGGACCTCGGTGCACCAATGCCGCACGTGTGGAGAAGAGTTCATTCCGCATCAACATCAACGGTTGGATAGGCACTTTCACGGGCTCAAGAGTTGGGCCATGTTTCAGCACGTCGCTTACAGGATTAGCCTCAGCACAATTGCGAAGATGTTCGACGAGTTTTTCGGGTTGCACATCGTCCGCAATGAAGTCCATATGTTTAAATCGTTGATGGCACGATACTACAACGTGACGTATCGAAAACTGCTGGCGAAAATTCTCTCCGGACCGCTCCTGCATGTGGATGAAACTGAAGTGAAGCTACAGAGCGGGAAAGGCTATGTCTGGGTGTTCACGAATCTTGAAGAAGTCGTGTACATGTATCGACCCACTAGAGAAGGAGAGTTTCTCCGGGAGTTACTCAAGAACTTTCATGGGGTGCTGGTGTCTGATTTCTACGGTGCCTACGATGCGCTTGAGTGCCCACAGCAGAAGTGCCTCATTCACCTCATCCGGGACATTAACCAAGAACTGTTGAACAACCCGTTTGATGAAGAGTTGAAGCTGATGACACACCGCTTTGGGAGTCTCCTGCGTACAATTATCAGCACTGTGGACGAGCATGGCTTGAGACGGAAATACCTTAAGCAACACGAAGCAGCAGTAGAGAACTACTTCACGTTCCTCTCCGCGCAGAGTATCCACTCCGAAGCTGCTGAGGCGCTGCGGGTACGGATGATGAAGTACCAGGACAAGTTGTTCACGTTCCTCAAGTACGATGGCATACCTTGGAATAACAACAACGCTGAGCATGCGATCAAACAATTTGCATACTACCGAGAAAACACTATTGGGACGATGAAAGAAACCGGACTGAGTGACTATCTCGTGCTGTTGAGCATCTGTCAAACCTGCCAATACAAAGGCGTAAGTTTTTTGCAGTTCCTGCTCTCAAAGGAGCGGGACGTAGACTCTTTCTGTCAGGGGAAACAGCGCAAACGCCCCCACTTCAGCATCGAGCTTTACCCACAAGGGTTCGTCCCTCCTCATCTTGCTCACGCACACCAACGGAAGCTGCGCCAAGAACACCGCGATGCGGAAATCTCGCACCCAGAGGGGGATCATGAAAGCGGCAGTTAGGTACGGAGGGCAAAAGCAATGCCTTGCCCCTCAATACGAAGTTGCGACGCCTAACAAGCGCCTCCAGCTCGACCGCGGCCCGCGAGCGGCTCTGAGTAAATGCGAACGGATACGGTGGGGCCGCGGCGGCTGAGGCGGAACCGTTAGGCCCCATCGAATGGACGAGGAACGAACCACTCAAGAGCTAATGGAGGTGCTCGGGCGTGATTGCGACCGCTGCCATGCAGCACTGGTGGCCGTGATCGACGCTGGCGAGGTGGATGTCGACGGGAATGTTGACGCTGACTATGAGTTCTATGCGCGTCAACTGATCCGCGCCATCTTTGCGTACATCGAGGCGACCACTTTCTCAGTGAAGGCTTGGTCAGCTTGGCGGTGCATGGAGGAGGGCATCGAAATTACACCTCAAGAGCGTTACTTCGCAACGGATACGGAGTACGAGCTGAACGACCGCGGGGATGTTGTCGAAGCGGTGGCAAAGGTGTCGCTTGCCCGCAACATCAGGTTCGCCCTTGCTCTGAATCGTAAGGCACACAAAGTGCCTGAACCGTTCGATGCTTCGGTTGAATGGTGGAGCTGCCTGAAGGAGGCTATCCGAATTCGAGATCGGTTGACGCACCCGAAGATGCCCGAAGACCTTGACGTGTCGGGTGAGGATATCGTGAAGGTGCTCAAGGCAAAGAAGGGGTTTGAGGATGAGGTGCTCCGCTTCACAACATCCAATGCGACCTAACCCCTCCATCGAGCAGATGTCCAACTGGGTGCACCGGTCGGCCGCCGCTCATGTCGAGCGTTAGGTTCTGGCTCGGCAAAGCTCTTCATAAGAAAGGTCTTTACAGAATTGCCTTACCGGATTGAGTATTCCCCCGAGGCAGAAAAGCATTTACGCTTCTTGACTGCACGCCAGCGCGCCACGGTCCTCGATGGTGTGGACAAACAATTGATACACGAGCCGACGGTGGAAACGAGAAATCGGAAACTTATGCGTCCGCATCCTCTGGCTCCCTGGGAGCTACGGATTGGCAATTTGCGGGTGTATTATGACGTGGAAGACGAACCAAAGCCGATCGTGCAGATTCGCGCGGTCGGCATCAAAGAACGGAACCGCGTGCGCATCGGCAAAGAGGTCATTGAACTATGAGAGTCATTGAAAAGACAGAAGCCACGGCTCCCTTAGCAGAGTATACGAGGGGGGTGAAAAAAGAACCGGTCATTATCACTCGCAAAGGGAAACCGATTGCCGCGCTGGTGTCAATTGAAAACGCTGACCTAGAGACCGTCTCGTTGAGTACCAACCGGGAATTCCTGAAGTTGATTGAGCGTTCACGGGCTCGTCAACGTGCGGAAGGCGGGATTTCCAGTGACGAGATGCGCCGCAGACTCGGTGTGAAGAAGGCAGGCCGCGCCTAACCCCTATCAGGGCTCCGGTGTCAAGAGGACAGACGGATGCGTCGCGCGGGGGCGGGGTGGCCGGCCGTGCCAATACGGGGTGAGACGGCGCAGCCAAGCGCGTGCGGCTGACTTGATTTCAGTTGCTGGTCACAGCCTGTGGGCTGTACCAAACACCTATTGAGGGTCGATGTTTCGGTGGAGCAATGTTCCACGGGAAACCGTGGCCCCCGCAAGGGCCACGCCCGAGAAACTCTTCTGTGCCCGCATGCCGGTCTTCTCAATAGAACGGGTTGTGTCCGAAGACACGCCTAGGTAGTGTCAGACTCGGGGGAGGGGCAGCCACGAGCCCCTTGAGGACGCATCACCAAGAAGAGGAGCGAGCGAGACAGTCCACTCAACCGCAAGGGCGCCGGGCCTCATATCCACGAGGCTCCGTCACAGTCCGTGCTGTATATAAGGAAGGAGCGTCTCGAAGGCTTTACCCAGTGTCGGCCAGTTAGGCGGCAGGCTCCATCTCTCCCCTCGGCGGTTACGCGGTCACAAAGCGTTGGAGATCAACCGCCTGTTCCCGCCTGAGCAGGTAGTCCACGGCTCGGCCCAGTTTATGCGCGAGTACGGTGAGCGCGTTGGCTTTGCCGTGTTTGCGGTGGAGGTTCGTAAAATAGTCTTTGCCGGGTTGGTTGTGGCGTCAGAAGAGCACCGCGGCTTCCGCAAACGCCCAGCGCCAATGCACGGTGCCAATCTTTTTCCCTGAGGTCCCTAGTCGTTTGCCATTGGATTCCTTGGCGCATTTCACTAAACGACAGTAGGAGACAAAGTCTTGCACGCGGGGAAAGCGCGCGATGTCCTGAATTTCATAGAGCATGACCAAGGCCAGAATTTGCCCGCTGCCGGGCACGGACTGCAACCGGGAGAACGTCGGGCCATCGTGCGCTTTGGCACTGCGCCTAATATAGAGTTCGACTTCGCCGAGCAATTTATCGTAGTGATCACTGAGGGACACCTCTACTTCTATAGTCTTGCGTACACTCGGATCGGGGAAATGTTCTTCCACTCCCTCGCGATTCGCCTTGTACGCCAGCTTTTTCCCGATCTGCGGGAGATTGTACTGACTGTTGGTATTCTGGATGTGGGCCAAGAGTTCGGCCCGCTTGTGTACCAGATGACAGCGCCGGCGCAACAAGTCTCGGGTCGCGCGCATCTCCGCGGGGTAGACGTAAGCTTGGGGCAACCTCCCGCCGCGCAATAAGACGGCAATCTTGTGCGCATCAATTTTATCGTTCTTGGCTTTGCCGCCATGAAGCGCCTTCATAGAGAGAGCCTGGCCCAGAACAAAGGGGATTCCTTCTTTGGCCCAGAGATCCGCCACCCAATACCACGTGAACATAGACTCGACGCCGACGACCAGATCTTCGCGAGACGGTGCGATAAGCCGCAAAAACGCTCCCGGGGTCGTCGGCAGATTCTTATGAACGAGAATCGTGCCCGCTTGAGCGAGAATACCGACGTACATGGCTTTCGCCTGTAGATCGATGCCACAATACTGTTGATGTTGTGGCGTGTAGAACTTCATCCAGGTGTCCTCCGGTAGAGTGGATTGTTGGGAGACAGCCATCCTACCGCTGCAACTCGCAGCCAAGGAGGCCTGGATGAGTATCAACCGCCTCCAGTCCGACCGCAGCCCGCGTGCGGTT
>JACQEL010000743.1 GCA_016200595.1 Deltaproteobacteria bacterium | reverse complement strand
GCCCCAGGCGAAGATCCTGGTTGTCGATGACGAGATAAAAAACGTCAAGCTGTTAGACGCGCTGTTACTGCCGCGCGGGTACACGGTGGTCAAAGCGTATAACGGCGAGGAGGCGTAGCAACAGGTGCAGCAAGAGCATCCTGATCTCATCTTGTTAGATGTGATGATGCCGCGCTTGAATGGGTTTGAGGTCTGCCAACGGCTCAAGGGCAATGACGAGACCCGCTTGATCCCGGTGGTGATCATGACCGCTCTCGGCCAGACGGAGGATCGCGTCAAAGGCATTGAAGCGGGAGCCGATGACTTTCTCACCAAACCGGTGAATCGCGATGAATTGATGGCGCGCATTCGTACCTCTTTGCGCTTGAAACAGACCATCGACCGCAAAGTAGGTTTGCTCCAGAGTGTCCAGGAACACCTGGCCAAGTTCGTGCCGCAGGCGGTGAAACGCCCCATCGAGGAAAATCCTGCAGCACTGGAACTGGAGATGCAGGAGCAGGATGTGTCGGTGCTCTTTGTCGATATCAGCGGCTACACCAAGTTGAGTGAGGCTCTCCCGCAAGAACAGGTGAACTTTCTCATCGAGCGGTACTTCTCCAGTTTTTTAGACTGCATCCACGCTCATGCCGGAGACATCACCACAACGGCTGGCGATGGATTGATGGCCATCTTTTCCGCGACCGACCCGGCTCGTCATGCGCGGAACGCGGTGAAGACGGCGCTAGAGATTTTGCAACGGACGACGACCCTCAATGAACAACTGCGGGGGACCTTTGAGTCCATCGCGGTACACGCCGGGATTAACTCGGGTCTCGCTCTGGTGGGGCCAACCAAATTGGAAGGGGCAACGGGAACGCGTTGGATCTATACGGCCTCAGGGCCGGTGACTAATGTGGCCGCCAGGATTGCCGAACTCGCTGGCCGCGGGACGATCCTGCTCAGTGTAGAGACCGCTCAGCGAGTCGCGGCCCTCTTCTCTATGCGGGAGATCGGTAAAAGGCAGCTAAAGAACGTCACAAAAGAGGTGACGATCTACCAAATCCTCGGGGAAATGCCCTAAACCAAGATGCATGAGGTTGGTACACTCGGGGTAGCGTGCGCTGTGCGCACGTCTTCCCTGTACGCCGCTATTTTCGTGCGCATAGCGCACGCTACGGCATGCAGGCTCAGATGCCTGAGTGTATGAATCTCTTGCCGCTCGGTTTAGCGCCTTGATTCATCAAGGCTCCACTACGCTTGACTGTCCGGGACCGCTCATCTAAAAGTTCCCGGAACTTCCAACACCCAGAATTTCACTGCATGATAAGTGCATACGCTGAGGAGGTTCTCCATGGGAACTGCTGCACCAGAAAACCAAGCTCCAACAGCCAAACCGCAGAAAAAGTACTTTGTGGTATCGGCTGACTGCCACGTCCTCGAACCACCGGATTTGTGGGAGCGACGTATCGAAGCGAAATTCCGTCATCGCCTGCCGAAAGTTGAAATCGACGCCAAAGGCCACAAAGCTTTGGTAGTAGAAGGAGCACGTCCTCTGCGTATTCGTGACTTCAACCTGGAGGGTGAAGACCTTGAGCGGGCCAAAGGCGGGCGGCCGGATCTTGCAGCACGTATGCGTGACCTCGCCCGCGACGGTATTGATGCTGAAGTCATCTATCCGAACCGTGGCCTCTTGATGTGGGCGTCGCCCGATCCTGCTCACCAGACCGCGATGTGCCGGGTGTGGAATGATTGGGCGCTAGAATTCTTTGGTCCACAGAAACACCGGTGTGCCCCGGTTGCCGCAGTTGCGCCGAAAGATGTGGAAACGGCGGTCAAAGAGGTGGAACGCGTAGCCAAGCTGGGGTACCGCACCGTCTTTCTGCCCGTACAAGCACAAGACCAACCGTATAACTTGCCGCTCTACGATCCACTCTGGGCTGCTATTCAAGAGACTGGAATGCCAATCAGTTTCCACGTGGGGACAGGCAAAGATCCCCGGACGGCTACTGGGAACGGCGGTGCCATTATCAATTACGTCTGGCATGCGTTGTCCACGGCGATCGAACCCGTCGTGCAACTCTGCGCGTCCGGAGTGTGTGAACGGTTCCCCAAGCTCCGCTTTGGTCCAGTCGAAGCTGGTATCGGCTGGCTCGCCTGGACCCTCTGGGTAATGGATGAGGGGTACAAGAAACATCACTTCTGGGTAGCTCCCAAGTTACCGATGCTGCCGAGCGATTACTTTAGACGGCAAGGGTTCGCAACGTTCCAAGATGACCCCATCGGTCTAGAAACACGTCGGTGGGTGGGCATCGACAACCTCCTCTGGGGGGATGATTATCCTCATCACGAAGGCACCTGGCCACGTTCACAGGAGGTTATTGATCGGACGATGGCAAACCTCACCGAGGACGAACGCCGCAAAGTATTAGGTCTCAACGCGGCAAAGCTTTACGGCTTCGAGGCTCCGGTGTAGGGGCTGCATAAGTTTTGCGTTCGTACTTCGACGGGGCTCAGCACGAACGGGTTTGTAGGCAGTTTCGAGCTTTTCCCGTTCGCCCTGAGCTCGTCGAAGCCTGTCCTGAGCTTGTCGAAGGGGGTGAACGGATTGCACCTTGCAAGTGGCAAAGGATATGGCCAAGAAATTAACCATCAATTGGGGAGAAGCGGAGAAAACCCTAGAGCAGCGCAAACGCTGGCTGGGCAGTTGGCTGGTCTCTCGTGACGGTGAAGAGGGCGATAATTTCTACGAGGGTTCGGGCGGAAGGGAAACGACCCACGATATTCCCTCTGAGGTCATTGGCTTCCGCTTACGCTGGTGGCCGCCGGATAATCAGGTGGATCTCAACCTCGAATTCGGTCCGCTGCCGACCCTGACTGAAGACTATTTTTTCTCAGAACCCGAACAAACCGTGACAGTGGCCGCGCTGGATTTGCTGAGGTAGTTGACCGAGAGGGAAAACGCCAAGGGAAGGGGGGTGCATAACAAAATCCTGAATACCCCTGGCGTACGGGTAGGCCGGGATAAGACCACAGGCCGTTCCCGGCACCGTTGGGGCTGACCTGCGCCGGAAACGCTCCGCTTATTCCGGCCTACGGAACCCTCGGGCGGTACGCCGCAGCCCGTTGACCAAGAAATTGTTATGCACCCGGGGAAGAGCAACAACTTGCCCGGGCACAGTAGGCTGGAGTATGGTGCGAGCAGCACCTGAAAGGGGGGAATTATGATCAAAGTTTTTGCTTTGCTGCCGAAGAAGCCTGGCATCAGTAACGAGCAATTCCACGGTCACTGGCGTGGCGTGCATGCACAATTGGCCCTGCGTCTCACCAGCTTGCGACGATACGTGCAAAGTCACCGCCTGCCGCAGCAAATCCCGGGATTTACCACCACTCCTTATGAAGGTGCCGCCGAGGTCTGGTTTGATGATCTTGAGGCGGCTCAGCGTATGCGTGAGAGTCCAGAGTATCTCGAAGGCGCATTCAAAGATGAGCCAAATTTTATCGACGTGCCAGGTCTGACGCGTTTGGTCACTCGGGAAAATATCGTCGTCGCTGGCCCGACAATGACCAAAGACTTCCCTTGCGTCAAAGGTCTCTTCCTCGTCAAGCGTAAACCGGGCATGAGTGTTGCCGAATTTCAGGACTACTGGCGCAACCGCCACGCCCCCCTGGTGCCGCGGACGCCCCATCTGTTTCGTTACGTCCAGTGTCATGTCCTGCCAGAAACGTACGAGTCAGACCCACCTCCAGCCTACGATGGAGTGGCCGAACTCTACTGGCCGGATTTGGCAAAGTTCCAGGAGTCATGGGCCTCGCCGGAGTTGCAGGTTGAGCAATTCAATGACACACGCAACTTTGTTGACGGCAAGAACTCGGTGGCGCTGCTGGCTGAAGAAGTGCGGGTGATCTGGCCGTAGCTTTTTCTCCCTCTCCTGTTTTGCGGGAGAGCAAAGTAGGCTAGTACTACGTCCGAGTAATTCTGAGGGGTCATTGCGAGGAGCCCTTCGACTTCGCTCAGGATAAACTCCGCGACGAAGCAATCTCCTACGCGTCGAGAAGGAAAGACAAAGATTGCTTCGCTGCGCTCGCAATGACAACCCCTCATCTTCAGTGTGGCGGCGTACTAGGTGAGCCGGGCGAAACCTAGCGCTGGAATTCGTTGCACCTATTCCAGCCTACGAGACTCCCTTTCTCCTCGGTAAATTTTCGCGTAAAGAATGCCCGAGCACGTACACGCACAGGGGAGAACACGCATGGGACAGCTACAAGGCAAAGTCGCATTGATTACTGGAGCGGGAAGGGGGCAAGGTCTTGCCGCCGCCCGCCGTTTTGCGGCTGAGGGAGCACGGATCGTGGTCAACGACCTTGAGCCTCAATCGGTGAAAACGGCGGTCGAGTCACTTCGTGCCGCTGGTGGTGAGGCAGTAGAAGCAGTCGGTGATGTATCGGTCTCGCTCGACGTCCGCCGCGTGCTGACAATTGCCAAGGATACATTTGGTGGTCTCGACATTCTCTACAACAATGCCGGCATCGGCTATTCGGCGACGAAACGCTTCGGCGTGGCGATGAGTGATGTCGTGTCTTGTACGGAAGAGGACTGGCGGCGTATCCTCGACATCAATATCGGCGGCGTGTTCCTCTTCTGCAAATATGGGATTCCGCTGTTGATCGAGCGGGGCGGTGGTGTCATTCTCAATACCGCTTCGATTGCGGCCTTGCGTGGAGGTGCGGATGCCCACGCCTATACGGCTACCAAAGGCGCAGTGCTTGCCCTGACGCGAGCGATCGCGGTCACCTATGGGTCGAAAGGCGTGCGCGCGAACACGCTCTGTCCAGGCGTGATTGACACCGAAATGATTCACGAGGCTCTGATTGAACGTGACGACGTGCGGACTGCACTCGCGAGAAACACGCCCCTGCGGCGCATTGGCACGGCTGAAGATATTGCTGAGGTCGCGCTTTTCCTGGTGAGCGATGCCTCGCGCTTCATCACTGGCGAGGAGTTTGCAGTGGATGGCGGACTGATTCAGAGAGTGTAACAAGGGACTAAAATAGAAGCGCTCATGCTTCGACAGGCTCAGCACGAGCGGAAAATTCTCACTGCTTCTAAGATCCATCCCGTTCGCCCTGAGCTTGTCGAAGGGTGAACGCAAGAGTCACAACCCGCTGAGGAAACGATCATGAACCCAAAACTCATGTTAGATATCTTCAAGACCTCCCTGCTCGCGCGCCGCTTCGAGGCGCGTGTCATCCAAATGGCGATGGCCGGAGAACTTCCTGGCTCCCTCCATGCCGGCGCGGGCCAGGAAGTTTGTCAGATCGCTGCTATCACCGCCATGAATAAGGATGACTACATCCTGTATGGTCACCGCGGAGTGGCGTACATGATCGCTCGCGGGACGAGCCTAACGGCGATTTTAGCTGACATTGCTGGTAAAGAAGGCGCCACCAGCCGCGGCAAAGGCGGCGTCATGCACGTGGTGGATGTTCCGCACGGTATTCTCGGTGAGAGTGGCACGCTCGGAGGCGGGTTTGTGATTTCGGTCGGCGTCGGCATGGCTCTTAAGCGACGTTATCCCGGCCGGGTGGTGACCTACTTCTTCGGCGACGGCACCTCGAATCGCGGGACTTTTCATGAATCGCTCAATTGGGCCGCCGTGCAAAAGTTGCCATGTATCTATTTTTGTGAGAACAACGGCTACGCGGTCTCCGTGCCTACCAGTACTTCTACTGCCGTCCCTGACATCTCCGCCCGCGCGGCTGGCTACGGCGTACCTGGGGTCGTGGTGGACGGCAATGACGCCGCCGCTGTCTACGAAGTCATGCAGAAAGCCGTGGAACGGGCGCGCGCCGGTCACGGACCGACTCTGATCGAGGCCAAAGTGACTCGGCTGTTCGGGCACTATATTGCTGACCAGCAGACCTACCGCCCTGATGCCGCAACCGTGATAGCGACCAAAGACCCTTTACCGAAGTTACAGCAGACGCTGGTGAACGCTGGTGTCCTGAATGACACGTTGTTAGCTCAGCTCGAAGCGGACGCGCAGCGGCAGATTGAGGAAGCAGTCGCGACCGTGAAGGCCGCACCGCTGTTGGCGCCGGAAACTGCGCTGCAGGACCTCTACGCTTGAAACGAGGTAGCTATGTCAGTGATAACCTACAGCAAAGCCATCAACCAAGCCCTAGCCGAAGAGATGGAACGTGACGAGAACGTTATCCTCTACGGCCAGGACGTCGCCGTATGGGGCGGAATCTTCAAGGTCACTGAAGGTTTGCGGGACCGCTTCGGGCCAGAGCGGGTCTTCGATTCGCCGATCTCCGAAAACGTCATGGTGGGTGCAGGCGTTGGCGCGGCAATGATGGGGTTGCGGCCAGTCGTCGAACTCCAGTTCGCTGACTTCATCTTTACTGCCGGAGATGAAGTCTTCCTCAAAGCGGGCATGTGGCGATTTATGCACGGCGGTGCGTATAAGGTGCCACTGGTGATTCGTGCCCCTTCTGGTGGGTCCGGCTTCGGACCGGAGCACTCGGCCTGTCCCGAGGCGTTTATTATGCACGCCCCCGGCTTGCTCTGCGCTGTGCCTTCTACTCCAGCAGATGCCAAGGGCTTGTTGAAGGAAGCGATCCGTCTGGACAATCCGGTCGTATATTTTGAGCATAAACTGCTCTATGCCATGCGCGGTGAAGTGCCAGACGGGGAGTACACTACTCCCTTCGGTAAAGCCGTCGTGCGGCGCGAGGGAGATGCGCTCACGATTGTCGCCTGGCAGGATATGCTGCGCCGGACGCTGGCCGCGGCTAATCGTTTGAGCAAAGACGGCATCGAAGTCGAGGTCATTGATCCGCGCACGTTGAATCCATTTGACCGCGAGACGATCATCGAGTCGGTCAAAAAGACCGGCGCGTGCATGGTCGTCGAGGAAGCCTATCGCACCCTCGGTGTTGGCGCGGAAATCGGCGCTCTGCTGCTGGAGCATGCGCTGCCCTACCTCGATAAACCGTTCAAACGCTTAGCCATTCCCGATGTGCCGCTGCCGACCAGCCAGCATTTAGTGAACTTTATCGTTCCCTCGGAAGAGGACATCTACAAGGCGGTAAAAGAACTTGTTGCCTGAAGCGACCGCGCCCCAGAGTACTGCCGTCCTCATGCCTAAGATCGGCCAGGCAATGGCCGAGGGGACGATCTTACAGTGGCATTACCAAGATGGTGAGCACGTTGAACAAGGTGTAGTCCTCGTCACCATTGAGACTGATAAAGCAACCTATGACCTGGAAGCACAGGCAAGCGGCACTCTGCACATCTATATGAGCGAAGGGCAAGAGGTCACCGTCGGCACGCTGATCGGTGAGATCGGAGAAGCAACGCACAGGGCGAATGCTGCCAGTGCTCCGACAACTCCTCCTCCTACAACGGTAGTAACCCAAGCAAAATCGTCTGCGCGCAAAAGAGTGCTCGCCTCTCCCAAGGCGAAGCAGCTTGCCGCCGCCCACAGCATTGAACTCGCAACAGTCACCCCGTCCAATGCCGACGGTATTATCTCAGCCGCTGATGTAGAAAAGGCAATTGCTGCTAGGAAACCTGCAACTCCGGCTCCGCAGGAGACCAGCGCTGGACGCTCCATCCGGGAACGACGCAAGCTGACCGGCATCCGTAAGACCTCTGCCCGCCGCGTGCAGGAAGCCTGGCAAGTCATTCCTCACATCGTGCAGATGGTCGATGTGGACGCTACCGCCTTGCTCGCGGCGCGTACGGCACTCAAGGCAGAAGCCCCATCTCTAACGTTGAATGATCTGATTCTGCATGCAGCCGTCCGGGTAATGGCCGGATTACCAGAGTTGAACGGGACGATCGAAGACGACTCACTCGTGCTCTACGAAGGGGTTGATATCGGTTTCGCCGCCGACACGCCGCGCGGGTTAGTGGTGCCGGTGATTCGCCGCGCCGATACGCTTTCACTCGGGGAACTGGCGGCTGAAAGCCAACGGCTCATTGAAGCCGCTCGTGCTGGACGCCTCGGCCCCGAAAACATCGGTGGGGCCAGCCTCACGGTTTCCAACCTCGGCATGTTTGGCATTCGCGCCGGGACGCCAGTGATTAATCTGGGAGAACCAATTTTAGTGTTTGTCGGCGCTGTGGAAGACCGGCCAGTCGTGGTCAATGGTCAGATCGTTGTCCGGCCAATGTTGACGCTCAGTATCGCCTACGACCACCGGGTGGCAGATGGCGTGGCGGCCTCCCAGTTCACGCGTGGCTTGAAGGAAAGTCTCGGGTCTAGCGTCCAGCGCCTAGAGTCTAAGGAAAGTTCGGCGTCCGGCGTCCGGCGTCCGGCGTCCGAAGCCAGAAAAACGACGAGCGGGTTGGAGAGCGACATTGCTGTTTTAGCTTCCTCTTCTTCAACCAATCCCCAATCCCTAGCACCTAGCACCCAGCACCCAGCACCCAGCACCCAAGCAGAGTTGGGGAAGCGGGAACTGCGCGCGGTTTCTGCAGGAAGTAGTTATGCGGTGGGGGTGCGCAGCCGCAGTCATACCTGGGTCCTGGATGAACCAGCCGTAGACGGGGGGACTGATACAGGGCCAGATCCAGTGTCGGCTTTTCTTGGCGCACTGCTCTCTTGTATGACTATTTCATTCAAAGCCGTGGCTCGCCGCCGCAAAGTAACGATCGAACGGCTGGAAGGTCGAGTGCAAGGGACTCCACAAGGGCACGTGAAAGACCTGGCGATGACCCTGGAAATCTGGAGTCCTGATCCCGAGGAGAACGTGCGTGGACTCCTGGAGCCGGCGAAGCGTGGCTGTTACGTCAGTGGGGTGTTGAAGCCAGAAATCGCTTTCCAGGTGAATGTGATTCTTCACAGCCTCCGCTAAAGGAGGAGATACGATGATGGACCCTCAACTTGCCGAAGCATTAAGCGAGGTTACTACGGGCATCTATGTTCTGACTGTGAGTGAGGGAGACCGTCGGCATGGGATGTCCTCATCATGGGTGACACAGGTATCGGGCGATCCGCCACTGCTCATGGCCGCAGTCGATAAACGTCATTTCAGTCACAGCCTCATCGAGCGCCAAGGCATCTTCGGCTTGAATGTCGTTGGCAACAAGGGCAAGGAATTAGAAGATTATTTCTTCTCGGCGGCTTCGCGACGGCCTGATAACCTTGAATCCTTCGCCTATGAGTTAGGAAAAACTGGCGTCCCGCTCCTCAAGCTCGCCATGGCGGTATTCGAGTGCCAGGTCGTGGCGAGTTACCCGGCCGGGGACCATACGCTTTTTGTCTCGTCGATCGTATGGGCCGAAGTGCGCGAGCACGACCGGCCTGTCACTTCTTTAGATCTGCCTTATGTGTACGTCGGCACGGTGATCCCGCGGCAGAGGAATTGACAGGGCAGCAACCGCTCTGGTAGCAGTCAAGAGATCGGTTACGAGATCAGTCAGGAGGAGCTATGGCTATTGATGCACGCGAGCTGCGCAACATCATGGGACACTTCGCTACTGGCGTCACGGTGATCACGACTAGAGATGTCGATGGGAAACCTTTTGGTCTGACCGCCAATGCTTTCAGCTCGTTGTCGCTCGAGCCGCCTATGGTACTGATCTGTGTTGATAAGAAAGTGGATTGCTACGCCTGCTTTGAGGGTTCCAAGGTTTTTGCAGTGAACTTTCTCAGCGAAGAGCAGGAACATCTCTCGCGTCGCTTTGCTACCAAGGGAATCGAAAAGTTCGACGGCATCGCCTACAAAACGGGAGAATGCAATGTGCCGTTACTCGAAGGCGCCATGGGCTACATCGAGTGCAAGCTGCTCAGTGGCTACGACGGCGGAGATCATACAATTTACGTTGGCGAAGTTCTCG
>JACQEL010000742.1 GCA_016200595.1 Deltaproteobacteria bacterium | reverse complement strand
TCCCCCTGTCCCAGGGGTCGGCTCGGAGTTCCACATCCGCCCCACGCTGCTCCCCACCCGATCAAAGAAGCGTCCCGCTCCACTGGGCAGCCCGGTCACGGTATCTATAGGGTTCAGCACCATGTGCCCAGCGGATTCCAGCGGCTGGATCGCCGTGGTGGCCATCGACTTGGCAAACGTCCCGACCTTGCTGGTTTCATTGAGTTTGATGATGGCCGGAATCTCGGCCAGGCGCAGTTCGAGCATCTCGCGGCTGCGCACCTGGTAGGTACCGGCATTGTCGCCAAAGGTTTCTTTGTCGGCTATGAGGGTGTAGGTTCCCATGACACCATCGGTGGGAACCTTTTTCTCTACCCGAAATCCTTGCCCCGTTAGCAGCTTTGCCGGGACTAGCTGTGTGACATTGAGGACCGGTGGTTTCTCAAAGTCTGCCACGGCTTGGGCGGATACCACCTGCGGAGTGATAAGCAGAAACGTTGCGATCACGGCCTGAACGGTAGTGCGCCCCATGCCCTGAATGGGACGGCGCCGAAGTGCTCGGCAGTGCAAAGTGCAAAACATCCTTTCCTCCTTACGAGAAGAATTCTTCAACCAACAAGCGAAAATTCCTCTCCTCGCTTGTGATTGATACGGTCAGTGACCATACCAGATGCCGGGGTTCAGGTATACGCTGACACGGTTCAAGTTGTGGTTCAGACCGTTCAATTTTCTCCAAGTACCCTTTCATTTGTCCACCTGCTTCGAGTACAGACTGACCAACCGAGCGACAAGAACCGTGAGGTACATCTGCCCGCCCACCGCTTCGAGGATTGCGAGTCCCCGCGCCGAGTCACTCGCTGGGATGACGTCGCCGTAGCCGACCGTCGCGAGCGTCACGAAGCTGAAATAGATGGCACGAGCCAGATCGAGACCGCTTGCCGAGGCCCCCCCGAACGAGGCAGGCCAGGTCTGGTCGAGCAGCCAGTAGCAAATGGCGAAAATCAGACCAGTCAGCAGATACACAGCCAGAGCAGCAAAGATACGCTCGGCGTCTATAACCCCGGCTCGCAGGGCATGGCGCGCTGTGGCCACTGTCGCCAGCAGGCTGGCTAACACCCACAGAACCTCGCTTATGGGTAACAGGACTTCGACGCCGAGCACGGCCCGGATGCCGCGGGTGACGACGAACGCAATACCGAGTAATAGCAGTACCCGAAACCAGCGCTCGTGCGCGGCGCTCGCGAGCGCGGCCACGAGATTCACGGCCAGCAGCAACTCCAAGGGATTGAAGCCGGGTACCAGCGCCTCAAGCGCGGGATGCGCTCCAAGGGTGAGCAACAGTGAGAAGAAGAGCCAGGCGAAACGGTGGGCCCGGTAGCTGTCGAGAACAGCCGTTAGCATGCGTATGCCCGTCCAATGACCCGAGTGGCGTCAGGCAGGAACATGAAAGAACCCCACTGCTTATGCTCAAAGAGTGTCACTCCGGTTGTGAGATCTTCACTGGCCTGCGCCGCGAGAGAGGCCAAACCGAGAAGGGCGATACCTCTCCAGAGCCAAGAGATCAGTCTACAGCTCTTGTTTTGTTGCACCAGCTATATCCTCGAAGCTGCCCATCTCGCCGTCACCGTAACGGCCGCACCTGCCAGATCTCTTCGCAATACTCGCGGATGGCGCGGTCAGACGAAAACTTGCCCATCCGTGCTACGTTAAGAATTGACATGCGCGTCCACTGCTGGGGCTCACGGTAGGCCGCGTCCACGCGATCCTGACAGTCAACATACGGCTGATAGTCCGCCAACAGCATGTACGGATCATGCTCCAACAGCGCATCGACCAGAGGCTTGAACAGATTGGCGTCGCCGCCCGAGAAGACGCCAGCCCGCAGTTGATCGAGCGCCTCACGGAGGTGCGGATTGGCCTCGTAGTAATCCCGCGGGCGGTAGCCCTGGGTTTTGTGGTCGGCCACTTGCTCCGCGGTCAGACCAAAGAGAAAGAAGTTGTCTGCGCCGACCTCCTCGCGGATTTCCACGTTGGCACCATCGAGCGTGCCGATGGTGAGCGCGCCGTTCATGGCAAACTTCATGTTCCCGGTGCCTGAGGCTTCTTTGCCCGCGGTCGAGATTTGCTCGGAGAGATCAGCGGCCGGGTAAATCCACTGCGAGCTTTGCACGTTGAAATTGGGAAAGAACACCACCTTCAGGTGATTGCCCACCTCCGGATCGGCATTCACCACCTCGGCGACTGCGGTGATGAGCTTGATGATGAGCTTGGCCATGACGTAGCCAGGGGCGGCCTTTCCGCCAAAAATGACGGTGCGGGGCGTCAGGTCAGCGCTGGGGTCGCGCTTGAGGCGATTATAGAGCGTGATGGCGTAGAGCATGTTCAGGTGCTGGCGCTTGTACTCGTGCAACCGCTTCACCTGAATGTCAAAGAGTGAGGCGGGATTCACCGCAATTCCCGTCCGCTGCCTGATGTGAGCCGCCAGGGTGTGTTTGCTGTCCAGTTTGATCTGGCGCCAGCGCCGCTGAAAGTCGGCAGTGTCCGACGAATGTTGGCGAGGAGGACGGAATGTTCCTCGTGGGAACCGTGCGAAAAGTTAAGCCGGAACACGTTGACGCCGGCGTCGATGAGCTTGCGCAGAACCGCCGGCTCGCGGGAAGCTGGGCCAACCGTCGCTACGATCTTCGTGCGAATAGGAGTCAGAGTATTGGCACTCAGGCTAGCCATGATTCATTCTTCACCATCGTTGAACTATTTAGCGTAAGCCCTGGTTCAAAGGAACTGATCCGCGGTTCAATTTGCGGTTCAGATTCGTTACCGAGCCGCTAACAGCCGGCCAAGTAGAACAGGCCTAGTACGAATAGAGCTGATCCCGCCAACTAGCAGAAGGTTAGAAGAGGCAAGTGTATGGAGATATTCTGCAAGCACCCTTTCTCAGGTGCCTCCGCACTGGCAAAGGCACTATTGGGTAAGAGGACCAGCGCCGAGTTCAGGTGCCCGACCCCGTCAGTGTCAGTTCCACCCGCCGGTTCTGCGCCCGGCCCTCCGCCGTGTCGTTGGAGGCCACGGGGTTTGCCTCGCCCAACCCCTGCGCGGACACCAGGCTGGGCTTGACGCCCTGCGCGATCAGGAACTGCATCACAGTGGCGGCCCGCCTCTGGGACAGCTCCAGATTGCTGGTGATGCCCTGGCGTCTCAGCCCCGGGCCGATCGGCACATTGTCGGTATAGCCGTTCACCACAATCTGGGTTTGCTGCATGGGGGCAAGGATGGGGACGATTTTGCCGATGGTCTGCTGCGCCTCCACCGACATGTCCCACTCGCCCGAGGGAAACAGCAACTCACTGTTGACCGTCACCTTAATGGCGTTTTGCAAGCGCTCGATATGCATCTGGTTAGTGGCGATCTCCGCTGACATCGTGCGGTTGAGTTGCTGATATGCAGCCTCCAGCACGTCATATTTTTTTTGCGAGACGCACCCGGCTAGCCACAGCAGGGCGATGCCCGTCAGCGTAACGCACGGGAGGAATTTCCATCCAGTCATTTTGTCGTCTCCTTTGCTATTGCCCCCGTGTGGCAAGGGAATCAGCCTGCCTCACGTAGGGTGGTGTCCTTTTTCAGCTTTTCTCCGTTCTTTCCCGACCTAACCACTGCTAGACTCTCCAGGCGAGAAACGCTCCCTCAGTCGGCGCCAGTCAGAACCCCCACCACAGAGAAAAAGTGGTTGCTTACAGTGAGAAAGATCATATATAAGGACACGGTTCAGACCCAGCCGCCGATCGTTATATGTGCGTTAAGTATCGTTAGGGATCGTTACATTTGCCCTGTCTACCCCACTCCCTCAATTCACCATGAAGTTACTGGCGCTGCCTAAGGGGGTGGCCGCAGGCGAGCGAACCGTCCTAGATGGTGGTCTTGAACCACAGACCCTGCGAAGCCGTGAAGGTCGTCGTCAGCGCACCTGCCTGCAAGGCGCCGTGGACAGCACCGGCTGCGCCACCCTCTGATTGCATCTCGACGACCGGGGAGGATGGAGTGATCGGATAAATCGCGATGACTTCATTTACCGTCCCATATGCAGCACAATACGCTCTTACTCCCTCCCGTTGCCGTTTCTGCAAAATATACCCGAGCTCAGAATTCAGATACACGGTGATATCGGTTCAATTTTCAGCGTTTTCGGTTCAAATCGGTTCAGGTTTACTCACGACATGGGACAGAGGTGACGAGATGTGGTATGATTAAAAGTGTTGCTCGTTCTGAGAAGAGATTGACCCTCGGCTACCGGGGAACGCGTCCTGACGCTGGTTTCCAGTGCTGTTGTGCCATTCAGAACCTCACCAACAGTTCTTTCTTTGGAGGATTGTCACACGGTGAAAGAAGAGGGCTGTTATGGTTACCCTGCGTAGGGCGTTATTTCATGAGAGCAGCAGGCGTGGATTTTTTACCTTCTTGGTTTTCCTCTTCCTGCTCGGCACGAGAGAACAGTGTAGTTGGGGACAGGAAAGCGTGCTGGACGAAGGTCCGTCCCCAGACTCGGTCGTGTATTTGAACAGCCCCCTGGACATTTCTTTTCTGCCTCGGATCCCCTTACCCCTCACCACGTTGACAAAGATGATCCGTGATCGCCTGAAGCCCGAGCTCGAACCCCTGCCGCCTTTCTTCCGCGATACCCAGTTGGGAATGAACCTACGTCTCTATTATTTCGACCGTGAGAACCACGTGACGCCGCCCAAATCGGACAACGAGGCCTTCACCTTCGGCGGCTCCCTCGCGTATCAATCCGGCTGGTTGGCAGACAGCTTGCGCGTGGGGGCAGAAGGTTTTCTTTCGCAAAGCCTGTACGGCCCTGATAGTCGGGACGGCACGCTGCTGCTCCGTCCGGGGCAGAAAAGTTACACGGTCCTCGGCCGAGCCTACGGCGAATTGAAGTACGAAAATTACACCGCGACGTTGGGCCGCCAGTACCTTGATACGCCGTACGCCAATCAACAGGACAACCGCATGACTCCCAACACGTTCGAGGGGTACAGAATTACTGGTCGACTTCCGTGGGTGCAATTTGCCGCCGGCTACGTCGCGCAAATCAAGCCACGTAACGCGACCACCTTTACCAGCATGTCGGAGCGGGCCGGCGCTCCGCAGGGGCGGGAGCGGGGGATGTTCGCGGTCGGCGCCCGTTTCACTCCGACCACAGAGATGAATTTCGGCGCGATTAACTACTACGTCCCGGACACCTGGAATATTTTTTACACCGAAGCGAACTACACGCGGCCGCTCACTGCCAAACTCGTCCTCAAACTGCAAGGGCAATTTACCGAACAGGACAGCGTGGGTGGGGACCACCTCATCGGAAAATTTGCCACCCGAGTCGGGGGTACTCAGGTGGCGCTCAGTTACAACAAAGTCATTCTTAGGACGGCATTTTCCATCACGGCAGACTCGAAGAATATCAATAGCCCGTACGGATCTTATCCAGGCTATCTGTCACTCATTGACAAAGATTTTAACCGTGCTGGGGAGAAGGCCTGGTTGCTCGGATTCTCGTACGATTTTAAGGATTACATCCGAGGCCTCAGCACAACTGTCAATTTTGCCCGTGGCGTGGACGCGGTAGATCCAACAACAACGAAAGGGGTGCCCAATGAGAACGAGTGGGATATTACGGTCGACTACCGGATTGCGGAAGGCCCCCTGAGCAGACTCTGGTTCCGGGCACGCAACGGCTTTGTTGATTTCACTAAAGGGGGGGGGCACAGCAACAATTTCCGACTCACCGTCAATTACCCGCTTTCCGTTCTCTGAGTGCGGGCGGTATGCGTCGCCGTACTCTCGTTGAGGATAGGGCGTTGTCAACTTATTCACATAGGTACAATCGCTGGGAGCCAGACAGAAAGTGTCACCACATGTTTTCCTCATGCGGCCAGGTCGAGACTCGTGATCTCTCCCCAGCTCTGGAATCGTTGTTACATCTCCTGACGATATGGCGACACGAAGCTTTCCGAGTCGGCCTCGACAAAAGTTATTCGATCTCGGGGCTCGGATACACCGCGATCCCGGTTCAATTGCGGTTCAAGTGGTTCAGATTGTTTCACTAAGCGAGACGGGGGCTACCAAGCTTTTGACGACCCAGGCAACAGGTACTCACTCCAAGTTCTCATCCCCTTCCTGCACTGATCACCACAGCAGTGCCATTTGCTTTTGTGCGTATATTCTGAGTTTGTGTAACTGCCTGGCGCTACGGGTCAGATGGCGCGAATGGGGGCAGGTACATTACGCTAGCGGTTCAATTTTTGCCGTCTGTGGTTCAAAACGGTTCAGATTGATTTACGACATGGGACAGAAAGCGGCAATATATGGTATGACGAGAAACGGTGAGCGTTCAGAGAATGGGAGAAATCTGCATGAATGTGCTGGTTGTTGATGTAGGCGGGACTAACGTGAAAATCCTGGCCACCGGACAAACAGAATCCCGGAGGTTTCCCTCGGGGCCGACGATGACTCCGAGACAGATGGTCTCCGGAGTTAAGAAGTTCGCCGGGGATTGGCCGTATGACGTGGTGTCGCTGGGTTACCCAGGGCTGGTACTCGGTGGTCGCATCGCTGCCGAACCGCATAATCTCGCCCCGGGTTGGATCAAGTGCGACTTCAAAGCTGCTTTTGGGCGTCCAGTCAAAATCCTCAACGACGCCGCCATGCAAGCCCTGGGGAGCTACAAGGGTGGAGAGCTGCTCTTTCTCGGTCTGGGAACCGGTCTCGGTTCTGCCCTCGTGGTTGATGGTGTCTTAGTGCCCATGGAGTTGGCCCACCTCTCTTACAAGAACTGGACGTTCGAGGACTACCTGGGCGTGCGAGGGTTACGACGGCTTGGCAAAAAGAAATGGCAGCACCATGTGGAGTATGGGGTTGAACGCTTGATCGCTGCCTTCCACCCCGATGATGTGGTGCTTGGGGGAGGCAACGCTAAGAGACTGCAAGAACTCCCGCCAGGGTGCCGGGCAGGCGACAACGCCAATGCGTTTCTGGGTGGGTTTCGCCTGTGGGAGGAAGCGTGGAGCCGATCGTCTGCTGTTCACACCAAGGAGCGTCATCCCTCTCGACGACCGCTGAAGACAACCAAAAGAGCATGAACATATAGGAATCCTTTTTGAAATTATGGATAGGAAATACTCTGCTTGCCCTTCGACTTCCCCTTCAACAAGCTCAGGGTACGCTCAGGGCGAACGGTCCTGCTGGCGATGGTTCGTTTCCCGTTCGTGCTGAGCGTAGCCCGTAGGGCGGAGTCGAAGCATGAAGCAGCGATTCACGATCCGATAAAGGACGGCGTTGCCGGCCGCCGGCTAGGGTCAATCCTGGACGAGACCAAGCTACGCCGCGTGTTAGAGAAGATGCTTGATGAGAACGAGTTTTTGAGCCCGTACGGCATTCGCTCGCTGTCGCGTTACTACGCCGAGCACCCGTATGTCATCACGGTAGGCGGCCAGGAATTCCGGGTCGCCTACGTGCCAGCGGAATCCGATACCGGCATGTTCGGCGGTAACGCCAACTGGCGCGGGCCGATCTGGATGCCGGTCAACGCCCTGATCATCCGGGCGCTGCTACAGTACTACACCTACTACGGCAATGAGTTCACCGTCGAATGTCCCACGCGCTCGGGGCGGCAGATGAACCTCTACCAGGTGGCGGAGGATCTCACGCGCCGGCTGGCCAACATCTTCCTGCGCGACCAGGCTGGCCGGCGGGCGGTCTATGGCGGCACGCGGAAGTTTCAGGAGGACCCGCACTGGCGCGATCTCATCCTGTTCTATGAGTACTTCCACGGTGACAACGGCGCCGGCCTCGGCGCCGGCCACCAGACGGGATGGACCGGAGCCATTGCCCGGGCCATCCCTTTGTTCGCGACCAGCACGGCTGAACAGTTCCTCGAACTCGGGGCAAAGGCTGGTATCGTGGAAGTGGAACCAGAGCAGGGTGGCCAGTCGGAGGATGCAGACAACCGTGCCAATAAGTGAGAGGTTTCTTCTCGTTCCCAGGCTCTGCCTGGGAACGCACTGGGTCGAGGCTCCGCCTCGCCTATTCGCGTACTGCCGCTTTTCTTCTTGTTCCGAGGCAGAGCCTGGGAACAAGAAGCATGTCGATACCTGAACCTGTGAGGGGCACTAACTATGCCATCACCACACTATCCTTTTTTCTCCTCGTTCAGATGCTTCAGCAAAATACGCCGGATTTCTTCGCTGGCTTGGGGATGGCCCTGTACTGAGTGGCCGAAGCGCACGACCAGTTCCGATTCCACTCCCTCGATGTGGGCGCTTGTGTACGTGACAATCCCATCATCACCCGTGGTGAACAAGTCGGTCTTCGATAAACCCTTGAGGAGTTCACCAAGAAGATGGCCGAGCGCCATGCGAAGAAGCCGGCCGCTGCCAAGACTGATGATGCCCAGCCCGACCACCAGAGCCGATGAACAAAAAATCTATCCGCTGGCTTTGGAGAGGTATCGCCTTTCTTGGTTTGGCTGCTCTTGCAGCGCAGGCCAGTGAGGATATCGCAACCGGAGTGACTCTCTTTGAGGCTGGACAGTTCGACGCGGCGCAGCAGTTCTTTGTCGCGTTTGACAGCCAGCACCCGACTGACCCTGCCGGGGCGTATTATCTTGGACGCATCGCTTTCGCGAGCAAGCAGTATAATCAAGCGGCGACCTGGTTTGAGAAAGCTGTCCAACTGGACAGCGGGAATTCAGACTATCATTGTTGGCTTGGACGCACGTATGGACAGCAAGCGCAGCATGCGGGAGGTGAGGCGTTTTTTTTGGCCCGCAAAGTCAAAACGCACTTGGAAAAAGCTGTGGAGCTGAACCCCGATAACATTGAGGCTCGGTTTGACCTGCTGGAGTATTACCTGCAAGCGCCTCTCTTCCTTGGCGGGGACACAGCCAAAGCCAAAGCGCAAGCAGCAGAGATTGCTAAGCGTAATGCGGCAGCTGGGAAAAAAGCCTGGCAGCGATGTCAGCAGGATGAGGTGCAAAGACCAGGGGCAAAAGCTACTCTGTCGCGGAGAGCCCACGGGGGAACGGATCAGTAAATCAGAGCAAGAAGTGAGCAGGAAGATGCAACAAGAACTGGAGGAGAAGCTGTACGGACGTGAATCTTGTGTGACTATCTTGTGACTATCTCAGAAGGCAAGGAATGCTAAGGAGGCAAGGAATGGATGCTAAAATTGTGGATGTCGCTGAGCAAAAACGGTTGAACGATACGCGCGAGGCGCAAATCCCGTGGAAGAAATGGGGACCCTACTTGAGCGAGCGCCAGTGGGGGACGGTCCGCGAGGACTACAGCGAAGGGGGCGACGCGTGGAATTACTTCACCCACGACCAGGCGCGCTCACGCGCCTACCGGTGGGGTGAGGATGGGCTTGGGGGACTCTGCGATGACACGCAACGGCTGTGCTTTGCGCTGGCGTTGTGGAACGAGCGCGACCCAATCCTGAAGGAGCGTCTGTTCGGCCTCACCAACAGCGAGGCGAACCACGGCGAGGATGTCAAGGAGTATTACTTCTACCTCGACAGCACGCCCACCCACTCGTACATGAAGTATCTCTACAAGTACCCGCAGCGGGAGTATCCCTACCGCGACCTGATCGAAACCAACCGGGGACGATCGCGGGAAGAGTTTGAGTACGAGCTGCTCGATACCGGCATCTTCGACGACGACCGCTACTTTGACGTGTTTGTCGAGTACGCCAAGGAGAGCCCGGAAGACATCCTCATCTGCATCACGGTGCACAATCGCGGGCCGGAAGCGGCCCGGCTGCGGGTGTTGCCGACCTTGTGGTTCCGCAACACCTGGTCGTGGGGGGAGGAGCAGTCGAAGCCGTCGCTGCGCGCAGTGGGACCGGGTACCATTCAGGCCACGCACCCTGAGCTGGGTGACTACTGGCTGTATTGCGACGGCGCCCCGGAGCTGCTCTTCACCGAAAACGAGAGCAATGCGCAGCGTCTGTGGGGCCAGCCCAATGCGTCGCCCTACGTCAAGGATGCGTTCCACGCGTACGTGATCTCGGGCCAAGGCAAGGCGGTGAATCCCGCCAAGACGGGGACCAAGGCGGCGGCCCACTATGCCCTGGACGTGCCTGGCGGCGGCAGCACGACCCTCCGTCTCCGTCTGGCGGCGGCCGAGATAAAATATGCTTTCGGCGGTTTCGAGAAGACGTGCAAAAGCCGCATCGCCGAGGCCGACGAATTCTACGAGCGGATTACGCCGAACTCATTGAACGAAGATCAGCAGCGGGTGCACCGCCAGGCGCTGGCGGGCATGCTGTGGGGCAAGCAGTACTACTACTTCGACCTGGAGCAGTGGCTGCGCGAGCACAAGAGTCATCCGCTGCTCGAATCCATCCGCCACGACGTGCGCAACACGGAGTGGTTCCACATGCTCAACGCCGATGTGATCTCCATGCCGGACAAGTGGGAGTACCCGTGGTATGCGGCCTGGGATCTGGCCTTCCATACGGTCGCCCTATCGCTGGTGGATTTTGATTTTGCCAAGGAGCAACTGCTGTTGATGCTGCGCAGCCTCTACTTCCACCCGAGCGGTCAGATTCCGGCCTACGAGTGGAACTTCAGCGACGTCAATCCGCCAGTACACGCCTGGGCCACGCTCTGGCTGTACAAGTACGAGAAGCAGTTGGGCCGGGCGGACCTGCGGTTCCTGGAACACTCGTTTCAGGGGTTGATGCTCAACTTCAACTGGTGGGTGAACCGCAAGGATCCTGCCGGGCGTAACGTCTTCGCCGGGGGGTTTCTGGGCCTGGACAACATCGGCATCTTCGACCGCAGCGCGCAGTTGCCCACCGGCGGCTCTTTGGAGCAGGCGGATGGCACCGCCTGGATGGCGTTCTACTGCCAGAGCATGGTGGAGATAGCCCTGATCCTCACCGAATACGACCCCATGTACGAAGAGGTCGCCTTCAAGTTCATTCAGCATTTCATGTGGATCGCCTATGCCATGGACCGCCGCGGCGAGCATCACGACGAGATGTGGGATGAGCAGGATGGCTTTTTCTATGATCTGCTGCGGCTGCCCGACGGGCAGGCGATGCGGCTGAAGGTCAGGTCACTGGTGGGGCTGCTGCCGCTGTGCGCGGCCACGGTGTTCGAGGGGGATGCGGTCACGCACTATCCGCGGCTGATGGAGCTGTTCGCGCTGTTTCGCAAACGCCACCCCGAGTTGGTGTCCCAGGTCGCCCCGACCGACGCGGGGTTTATCGGTTATAAAGGACGGCGGCTATTATCGATCCTCAACAAGCAGAAGCTCGAGCGCGTGCTCGGTTATATGCTCGACGAGAACGAGTTTCTCGGGCCGCATGGCATTCGCTCGCTCTCGCGCTATCACTTGGAGCATCCGTTTGTGTTTCATGTCGGTGGTCAGGAGTTCAAGGTGCAGTACCTCCCGGCGGAATCGAATACCGGCATGTTCGGTGGCAACTCCAACTGGCGGGGACCGGTGTGGATGCCGGTCAATGGGCTGATCGTGCGGGCGCTGTTGAACCTCTATCAATTCTACGGCGACGACTTCACCGTGCAATGCCCGACCGGTTCGGGGCGGTACCTGACGCTGTTCGAGGTGGCGCAGGAGCTGGTCCGCCGACTGACGGGCACGTTTCTGCGCGATGCCAATGGGCACCGGCCGGTCTACGGCGGGACGGCCAAGTTCCAGGACGATCCGCACTGGCGCGATTTGATCCTCTTCTACGAATACTTCCACGGGGACAACGGCGCGGGACTCGGCGCCAGCCACCAGACGGGCTGGACCGCTCTGGTCGCTCCCCTCCTGAACTTTTTTGGGCGTCTCGATGCCAAAGCCGTGCTGGAGACCGAACGCGGGCACGTGCTCGCCCAGGTGATCAGAGAGCAAGTGGGCGGGGAACAGACGAGCGAGAAGTAAGGAGGGAATATGTCCGACTTCTTGTGCCCAGGCAGAGCCTGGGCACACACTGTACGGAGGCTCGGCCTCGCATTCTTCCAGAGGAGAGCGAGAGCATAGCAGACAGGCAGAGCCTGTAAGACAGTGCGTGCCCAGGCTGCGCCTGGGGTGATGAAAAGGCTGGACAAAGAGGAACAAGTGAGGGAGGTGGATGAGGAGGTTTTTGTTCCGAGGCGTGAGGCTGATCGTGTCGGCAGCAGCGGTGTAGAGTTGAGAACTGAGACCTTCTATA
>JACQEL010000719.1 GCA_016200595.1 Deltaproteobacteria bacterium | reverse complement strand
GTACGCGCAGGACTCGAAATCGTCGCGGCCATCCAGGCCTTGCCACTACAGAACATACAGTTACAACAGCCGCTACATGTACGGGTCGGTATTCACACGGGTCTGGTCGTCGCCGGCGAGATGGGGAGCGGAGACTACCGTGAAGCCCTGGCCATCGTCGGCGAGACTCCTAACCTTGCTGCTCGGCTGCAGGAAGTAGCCAAGCCCGATACCGTAGTGATTAGCGCCGCCACCTTTCGCCTGATCCAGGGATTTTTTGCCTGCCAGGACCTCAGCCTGCACAACTTGAAGGGACTTTCGACCCCCGTGCACGTGTATCGTGTCCTGAGCGAGAGCGGCGCCCGGAGCCGCCTGGAAGTAGCTGCTACCGCTGGTCTGACTCCCTTGGTAGGCCGGGAGCAGGAGGTGGGACTCTTATGGGAATGTTGGAAGCGCGCCAGGGAGGGAGCTGGGCAAGTGGTCTTGCTGAGCGGAGAGGCCGGCATCGGTAAATCCCGTCTGGTGGAGGTGCTCAAGGAGCACCTCACAGAAACGACCCATGTGGTGATAGAGTTGCGCTGCTCACCTCGTCACCAGAACAGTGCGCTTTACCCTGTGATTGACCACCTGCAGTGGTTGTTGCAATCCCAAGGGGCAGATTCCCCGCAGACGAAGTTGAGCAAGTTAGAGACATTGCTGAAAGAGGCAAGTCTGGATTTGCCCACAGTGTTGCCATTGTTTGCCACGCTCCTTTCTCTGCCTGCTCCTCATTTGCCGTTGCCCGCCCTCACTCCTCAGCGGCAGAAGCAAAAGACCTTGCAGGCCGTGTTGGCCTGGTTTTTGAGAGAGGCGGAACAACGGCCTGTCCTGCTAATCGTAGAAGACTTGCACTGGGTGGATCCTTCTACGCTTGAGTTGCTCAGTCTCCTCCTCGACCAAGCTCCTATGACCTCTACACTCATCGTGCTGACCTTTCGTCCAGACTTTACCGCGCCCTGGGCCCTGCACTCCCACATCACCCAGCTGACGCTGGGCCGCTTAGGGCGCAAACAGGTCGAGGCCATGGTCGAGCGAGTTGCACGAGACCGGGCGTTGCCCAGTGAGGTGCTCCAGCAAGTTATCGCCAAGACCGATGGCGTCCCACTGTTTGTCGAAGAGCTGACCAAGATGGTGTTGGAATCAGGGCTGTTAAAGGAGCAAGAGAACCACTATGAGCTGACCTCTCCTTTGCCGTCGCTGGCTATTCCGACCACACTGCACGACTCGCTGATGGCGAGGCTTGATCGGCTGTCTACGGTCAAAGAGGTGGCACAACTGGGAGCCACGCTGGGCAGAGAGTTTACCTACGAGTTACTGCAGGCGGTTTCCCCTCTGGATGCGGCAGAGCTCCAGAGAGATCTCACACGATTAGTGGAGGCCGAGCTGCTCTACCAGAGAGGCTTCCCGCCGCAAGCACGCTACATCTTCAAACATGCTCTTATCCAAGAGGCGGCGTATCAGTCATTATTGAGGAGCACCAGGCAGCACTATCATAAACAGATTGCCCAGATTCTCGCCGAGCGCTTCCGAGAAACCGCTGAGACCCAGCCCGAGCTTCTCGCCCATCACTATACCGAGGCGAGCCTCTTCGCCCAGGCTCTTCCCTATTGGCAGCAGGCCGGGCAGAGAGCCATAGAGCGTTCAGCCCACGCGGAAGCGATCAATCACCTCACCAAGGGACTGGAGTTGCTCAAGACCTTGCCCCAAACCTCTGAGCGCAGCCAGCAAGAGCTGACCTTGCAAATCGCTCTAGGAGTGCCGCTCACTGCCACCAAGGGCTATGCGGCTGCGGAAGTGGGAAAAGTCTACACCCAGGCGCGAGAGCTGTGTCGTCAGATGGGAGAGTCCCCCCAACTCATCCCCGTCCTGTTTGGCCTGTGGCGGTTTTATTTACAACGGGCAGAGTTGCAAACCGCCCGTGAGCTGGCGGAGCAGAGCTTGAGCCTGGCCGAGCGAGTGCACGATCCAGCGCGCCTGCTCAGGGCCCATAATACCCTGGGAGTCACCTTGTTCTTCCTCGGAGAACTGATTTCTGCCCGAGAGCACCTAGAGCAAGGGATAGCCCTCTACAGCCCCCAGCAGCGTCGCTCCCTTGCCAGCGTGCAAGATCCCGTGGTGGTGTGTCTGGCCTACGCGGCTTGGGCTCTCTGGCACCTTGGCTATCCGGACCAAGCCCTGAAGCGGAGTGAGGAGGCGTTGGTTCTGGCCCAGGAACTCGCGCATCCTTATAGCTCGGCCATGGCGTTGTTTTTTGCTGCAGAGCTGCATTACCTCCGTCGTGAGGTAGCGGCGGTCCAAGAACGAGCAGCGGCGGCAGTGACGCTCTCGGCCGAGCAGGACTTTCCGTTCTGGCTGGCCCAAGGAACGTGTCTGCAGGGCTGGGCATTAGCTGAGCAGGGGCAGAGAGAGGAGGGGATGGCCCAGATGCACCGTGGTCTGTCCATCTACCAAGCCACCGGGGCAGAGCTAGGACGGCCCTATTGGCTGGTCCTGCCGGTCGCCACGCAAGGACAAGAAGGGCAGACTGCGGCGGGACTGAGCGCGCTCGCCGAGGCGCACGCTGCGGTACGCAAAAGCGGCGAACGGTACTATGAGGCGGAGCTGTATCGGCTGCAAGGAACGCTAACGCTGCAAAAGTCCGGCGTCCGAGGTCCGAAGTCCGGAGTCTCTAACACCCAGCACCCAACCCCCAACCCCCAAGCTGATGCCGAAGCGTGCTTTCACAAGGCTATCGAGGTGGCGCGTTGCCAGAGCTTAAAGTCGCTGGAGTTGCGGGCGGTGATGAGCTTGAGTCGGTTGTGGCAACAGCAAGGGAAAAAAGACGAAGCGCGAAGGATGCTGGCGGAGATCTACGGCTGGTTTACTGAAGGGTTTGATACGGCAGACTTACAAGAGGCCAGAACACTGCTCGAAGAATTGTCAGTTTGAGATTACAGTAATTTGCTGGCGCATGTCTAAAATTTGTGCCCTCCCTCTGTGGAGTGC
>JACQEL010000718.1 GCA_016200595.1 Deltaproteobacteria bacterium | reverse complement strand
TTGCGGTACACCGCCCGTTCCATGCGGGTTCCAGTATCCACAATGAGCGTGTGGTCGCGGTCATCCTCGCGTGACCATTCCTTGAGGTAACGGTGCAAACGGCCGACTGGTCCTGAAGCATTCTCAAGATCCAGGACAGTCAGGTCATCCACTAGGCTGCGTGTGGGCAGCACAAACACCAACCGCCGGCGGAAAGCAAGAGCAGGGAAAAGCACTGCCTCAGTTTTACCACTGCCGGTGAAAGCCTGGAGCAGAAAGGCGGGGCTCTGCTGGATGGAAGACTCTTTGGCGAATTCCTGCCAGACTCGACGTTGCATCTGATTTGGAGAAAAGTTGCCAAGAGTTTGATAGATTTGCTCTACGTCAAAGGACATATCGTTACCTCGACCGTACGAAGAAGGAGATTAGTCAGTCTCTCCTCCCCTCTTCCTGGCTTTGTCAGTTGTTCGGCATTTTGCGGCGGATTTTCCCAGAGCCAGTACTCGACACGGTTCGTAATAGCTTCCCGAAAGGGAAAAGGGTCAAGATAGAAGGTCGCCCGTTCACCAAAAGGCAATGGCCCGTCCTGCCTGTTCTCCGCGTAAAGGATAAAGTCTAAAAATGCACGTGATTCCGACTCACCGTAGAATGCGCGCACGGCAGTTTCGGCTTCGATCTGGTCACATATGCTCAAAACATACAGGGCTTCAGGAAAGCAGCGATGAAATTTCTGCTCCTCTTCTGTTCCTTCCCGGCGTATTCTCGCCGCAGTCTTAGCAATCTCAAGGGTTGAATAGTCATGATGGCCTTGCTCGACGAGTTCAGCAAAAAGGCTCATTCCTTCTGGGGTGCGGAAGCGGTGACCAAGAAAAGAATACTCGAACGGCCCATTTTTGCGCTCTTGTTTGATGCGAAAAGTCTCGGCCTTGCCTCTGTCGTGGTTCCGGGCAGCCTCTTCGATCCAATCCCACACTCTCTTATCGAACTCCCCTCCGGGAAGCTCTCTGTCTCTCTTTTTTCTCCACTCTTCTACAAATTTGATTATATTGCCTCGATGATTCTCCAGCGGCTGGTACGCAACCAAAGACAGCGCTGACGAATCCTGAGGCCAGAAGAAAGCGCGCCCAACTTTCATAAGCCCTCCCCTCGCAGCGTCTTCACTAAGTCGTATGGGATGAACAACGCACCGGTAGAGAGATACTCGAGCGGGATTGATTTACCTTCAGCGCACCAAGCAGCGGAAAAGGGTTTGTAGCCTCGTACCGGACTCCGCTGATCCAAATCAGGTTGAGGCGCTTCTTGCCCTTCATGCCAGACAAACGAATAAAGCGTATAGAAATCAAAAGGACAGTTAGGAGCAGCATCAATGATAGATGCAGCTGGGACGACAGTAGCGGGCTGTGCGTTCTGCTCGACTCGCTGTAGCTCTATTGGCCCAGTCACCTCTTCGACATAGGCAAATCCCTCTTTCCCCAGTTTGCAGCCGTAGCTTTTGATTTGACGAAGGGATTCAAAGGCAGAGGGATCTTCTGCAACGACATATCCCTGCAATCGGTCGGTAATGAGGTACTCCCACGTGTGCAACTGGAAGGTCGGCTGTTCCTTCCCGGCGACTCGAATACGGGTGAATGAAGTATCGGTAAAATCCTTCATGCCCTTCCGGTGCGTGCGATGAATTTTGCCTCGCAAGCCAAGCAGAGGATACGCACCAAGAGCAACCAAAGAAGGAGGCAAGACATAATATGGAGCATCGTCTACAGCTGTTCCTGGCACATCGACACCTGCCGCTAACATAGCCAAACGCCGCAGGAAGCCCGATAAAGTCGTTGGCGGCACGAATGGGTAAGTCGTTATGTCCAAGATCGATCCCGGCAGAATACGGAAGGTGAGTGCCGCGGTCGGCCGAATATCAACACTGAGGAGGTGCATAGACTACCTCTTCTTCAAAACCTCGTTGACAAAGGCGTCGGCGAATTCTGCCAGCTTGTTCAGTGCTGCCTGCCCTGTCCAACGCTCGAAGTTCGTAGCTGAGATGTGGTCATCATTCTGCGGTTTCCCCTCAACTTGCTTGGCTGCATTCCAGAAAGCATTGTACGCTTCCTCAGACTCGCAGAGAGAAGGTGAGAGCACCGGCCGTTCTCCTTTAGGCACGAGGTAGCGATCAAGCACGATCATTGGAGTCTTGGCACGCTCAGCAAGCCGAACTCCCTTGGGGTTCCCTGCACCGATGCGGGCGAGAGAATCTTGAAAGGCGTAAGCGACTGGTCGAAATTCTTCATCTGTGACACTCAGACAGTGATTGTATATGGGGTAAAGCAGGCCAGGCTGATTATATTGCCGACGAAAAGGCATTGGTTCCTCTCCATCACCGCCTCGATGTATGTCCGAAGGATGCATGGCTCGCTGCTTCTCTTCAGGAGACTGGTCTTGGATCGCTACACCACCACCATGAGTAAGTCGGCCAATGAAAGTTGTCCGCTCACGACCTCCTTTGCTGTCGGTAATGAGACCACCATAAACATTGCAGATAGGACACTCCTGCTTGGCACAGGTTTTAGGAATGCCGCAGTCCAACACGTCACCTAAGAGCTTGCCACTGCCAGTCGGTGCCCAGAGAAGAGCGCGGCGTTCCACTCCGCGCCGTTTAGTCGGAGAAAGATAGCATTTCTCGACCTCCTCTCCGTTCGGAAGGCGGACCTTGACCAATTCCACCAGGTTGACGTTCACCTGTACCTCATGGCCGAAGTACAGTTCCTGCGCCCCTTCCAGCAGGGCGTAGATGTCGAAGTGATACCGTTGCCCATTCGCTTGATTCAATCCGGTAGCCATCTCTTTTGTCCTCCTTTCTTATTTGCCCTTGTCCTCACCGCTGGCGAAGCACTCGGGGAACCGTGAGTAGAGCGAGAGCTTCACTTGATAGAGAAATTCCTTCCATTCTCTTTCTCCCTTGTAATCTTGGCTGTAGCTAAAGTGGGTGTACGCCTTGGTGATGTCGTCGAAGTAGAGCTGAAGATAGGAGGAAGCTTCCTCCCGCTTTTCTCGATCATCGAGCCCTAAGTCAACCAAAAGCGAATTCACTTGATCGTAGAGGAAGTGGTGACGAGGATCCTTGTATAATCGTGCATCTTCGGAAGAGAGCTTGTTAGTGATCGCTGTGTAGGTAAAAAAGGCTGGACTGTCGTCCACATACTCTATCGCCTTACTCAAAATCCGCTTGATGTCTTTTTCTGCCTGCTCTGGGTCTTGACGAATCTTATTTCTCAGAACGGCACAGAAGCCGTACAGGAGTCCGCTCAAGGCTGCTACATCTCCGTAAAATTTCGCACGCTGCTCACCGTTTCTTGTCATATTTTCCTCCCCTAATTTTTTGAGAAACTTCCATAAGCCCTTGCGATGGTGCTCCAGGCTGATTTCATCCCTGAACGAAGCGCCATCAGCAAGGATTGTGTATTCTGCAGCGTAGAACACGTTGGCTTGCATGTAGCGCACGGCCTTGCCAAGGGTAGCGTTTAAGTCCCCACCAACAATGATCCGCTGCCCATATCCCCGCAGGAATCCAGCAGCGGCAAACAGCAGGGCTGAATCAAGGGAGATTTCAGAACCATTTGTGATAAGCGTTACCTTGAAATCGTGAAAGACATCGGGTGGTAGTTCCAATCCAAGTTTGGCAATCGCATACACTACTTGCCCCATGCGTGTACTCGCCAAGACCCCTTTTGCCGTACGTTCTGTGCAGACAAGAGAAAGATACCGGCCCGCTGACGTGTTCAGCGTACCAATGGTCAACATGCGACAATAGTTACGGAGGTAGTCCGCCGTCCCCGCTGTTTGATCTCTCGGATCAAGCCGTACGATCACATTTTTATCGCTGAGCTTCAGTGGACATGTAAGAGCAATGGCCGCACAGGTGGCACACGCCTTTGGCCGAACAGATGCTGAGCCTGATTGCGGGCGCTGGTCCGGCGAGGAGAAGAGTAACCGACGTACCTCGTAGGAGGATTCTTTTCTTCCAAGGGCCTTGCCACACGAGTAGCACCATTCTCCAGAGGCATCTCCAGCAGAACGCCCAATGAGCGTTTGCTCAACAGAAGAAAAAAGAGTGGGAATTCGGGTAAACGAAATGGAACTATCGAGAAGGCGGTACATTGCCAAGGCGACACCGGCGAACTTCACACCCACAGTTGTTGCAAGTTGATTCCCAGCTCGCTCAGTAAAACGTTCTGCCGCTTGCACGATTGGCGCGAAAACGCTCGGTCGAACAGCTTGATCCTTCTCAAGAAAGCGGAACGGATCACCTTTAGTCTCGTTGAGCAACTTGTGCATTGGTTCGATGCGCTCCTTGCGAATACTGGCAGAAAATTCCTCTGCGTTTAGTCCTTCCTCAGCCTCCGTTGTCTGCGGTGTTCGTTTTGCTTTTGCCGACTTCCTTTTGGTAGCCCTCAGTAGCGCTTTCTCCTCTTTATCCAGAAGTCCCGCGAGAGTTTTCGCAAAGGCATTCTGATACTTGTCGATCTCTTCCTGCTGTTTATCTTGGAGAGCTTTAAGCTTTTTCTCAGACTGGCTTCTTTCCTTTACCGTCAGGGAAGCTCTCGTTATCGTCCTCTCGACTTCGCCAATCTGGCTCTCCCGCCAACGCAAGCGTCGCTCAACTTGTTGAATCGCAGCCAAATAGAAACCAGCCAGGACCTGTTTCTGTTCTTCAGAAACAACAGGAACATCAAGGACACCGAACCCACGTCCGGCAAGCTGGACAGAGTTGAGAAGGAGGACAAAATTCTCAGTCAGCCCTCGACGTGAAAAGGCATCTTGAACATACTTCTGCCAAGCGTCTTCTAGGCCGAAAGCCCTCCCCTGTGGGACGAAAAGTGTGACATGAGCAGGGGTCTCTCGAAGAGTACAGATACAGTGTGTCCGCTGGAGGTAAGCCAGGAATCCGCCAAGAAAGCACTCATAAGCCAAACGGGCCTGGGTTTCTCCAGGAAGAGGAGGTTTATAGAGGCTGAGGATTTCTCCGGAAGGATCAGGAAAGGCAGGAATTTCCCAGACTTCGTTTGAAATTCGTGATACGAGGCGGAGCAAACGAGGCTGCCCAAAGTCACGCAAGAATGCCTCAAAGGCTTTTTGCTCAGTCGGGCTACCACGCTGAAGCTGCCAGGCAATCGCTTGAAGCCAGGATTCTTGCGGCTGCCTCCCATCTGCAAGAGCAGCCGCCGCAGATGCAGCGGCCTTGTATATCGCTTCATGGTTCATATTTACGCCTGCTCAGGTTTGCTATGATTCATCCTCGTCCCAGGACGCGATACACCTTTGCTCTTCGTACACAATGTGCTCTTCTAAAAGACCCATAATCTTCGACCGTAGCTCGGACTGGACGTTGAGATCATCGAAGGAGCACTGGAGGTCTGCTTGAATATCCCGAAGATGAGAGACTGTTCCTTCTGCGATTTCTTGCTCTATGAGTTGTTCTGCTTCAGTTAAGCGAGAGATCAATCTAGGTGAGATCATATTTTCTCTGTTAATCTAGTGTTTTCATAATTAACGGAGATTTTCTACCTTTTCTTTCCTTTGCTGTCAAGCTGCTATTATTTTCCTTGTCCTCCCTGGCTGCTATAGTTACGCGCACCCTCGTAGGGAATTGAAAAAATCTGAGTGTTTTAGGAGAGTCTCCCCGTAGGGGCTTGACCCAAAAACAAATCCAAAGGCAAAGGGCTATGCCAAACATTTCAATAGATATGCCCAATGATTTACTCGTTGCCCTTCGCGAGCAGCCAGCTGAGCTTTCGCAAGAGATGGGTTTAATCACCGCGATTCATTATCTACAGGAGAGACGTCTCTCTCTCGGGCAAGCGGCCAGGCTCGCCGGTATGAATCGCTTGGATTTCCTCGATGCCTTGGCTACACGAAGAATCCCAGCTTTCGACCTATCGGCTGAAGACGCCGCAGCAGAAATCGCCACTGCGCAACGAACCGCCGCATGAGGCGATCAGTAGGCGTATTATAGCCATACGCCCCCTCACCCTAGCCCTCTCCCACAAGGGGAGAGGGGATTTGCATTTCAGTCCGCATTCTGGTTTGTTGATCACAATTTGTCCTCGGGTGACCATATCGGGACGCTCTCTACAAAATCATTGATGACCGTGAAGATCGAGTGCGATAGACAACTTGTGATACTCCCATACGGTTCTATACCCTAATCCTTTTCCGCAAGAAGAAAGGGAATCCATACCTCAACGTCTTTGCCTGGGTGCGGTACGCCATGCCTCTCCATCGTTTCTCGGCTCGTCCTTACTCTATTACGCCGCTGCGACCTCTCTCACCCCTGGCTCTGTAACCCGGAAGCGGACTTTCTTCTCGTCCAGACAAACAAGGAACCGTTTCACCGGTTCGCTGGTCAACAGCCTCAACAAATTGGTTCGTTGCTGTGCTGGCAACTTCTTTAATCCGGTAAGCGGGAGAGAAGGTTGTTCGAGCAGTGCAGAGTAAGAAAGCAACATCAGGTGCAAGATTCTGGAGCCTTGAGCGTCAGTCCAGACTAGGATGTTGTCATGGAGTTCGATCCCTTGTTGTGGCTTTTCGCCGGTCAAGCGAAAATCCACGTCGAGAATGTCTCCCTCTGCATCGTAAATAAGCCGCAGTGATCTCATACTGATCTCCGTGACACTTGATAAGCGGTCAGAACAAAATTGTTTGACCTCTCAGTTCCTTGAGCATCTTCGCGTTGGGTCAATTTCACAACGACAACGATATGGGTAAACCCTTCTGTTAGATCAGTGAACCGTTTGGTGTATTTGTACTTGCTGGGGTCAAAAGCATCTTGGCGGCGTTGTCCAGTGCGCAAAGTCACAAAAATATGATTCCGATAGAAGATCATCTCTTCGTGGGTTTCCACAATATGCGCCCATCGCTCATCCGTTAGATAGATTTCGTTACCCAACTTATCGCGGGTACTCTCTTGAGCCATATGGTTTCGTCCCGCTCAAGTTTCTCGCTTCCGTAACCCTCCGTGGCGGCTATGAACGGTCGGATAGCCAATGCGCACGAAATAGAAGGGCCGTCCGGGATACTTCTTCCACCCGTTAAGCGTCGCCTCTACTACATCTTTTCCCAGAAAGATTTCCTCTGACTCCATATCAATAGCGGCAATCTGACCTTTGTGGTTCCGTTCCCAGCCTCGCAGCCGCTCGAACACACGACGAGAAGGTCTTCTCAGGGATCGCTCCGTTCCCGGCGTCCTTGTCGTCTGCGCACGTCGTACATTCTTTTTCTTGGGCATTGGCTACTCTCCTAGTTACTCCATAGCATCATCCCTATCATTGTTCTTCATTCCCTGCCCTTCTTTCATACAACCCCACCAACCGTTGTGCCGTCTTACCTAGCTCCTGCCGTAAACTCTCCGGCTCCAACACTTCCGCCTCTGCACCCCACTGCAGCACCCACCAGCCGACTTCGCGCGGGTCGTTGACCTCGACCTCAAACAACAGGCTGCCGTCTGGCTCTTCAGCGAGTTGCTGAGAATGATGCCAGCAGACTTCGCGGATGAAAGGGGCGATACGCTTGGTAAAGCGCACTCGCACTCGTTGCACGGTGTCACCGACAAACACACTGAATGAGTGACGATGGCGTTGGGCGAAGTTGTAGTCCGCGTGGCGGGTGAAGCCCACCCCCGTGAACTGCACGGCGGAGACGCGGTTGATGCGAAACACCCGGTACGCACCGGCCTCAGGGTAATAGGCATCGAGGTACAGAGCGCGACGTTTAAAATAGATCTGATAAGGGTCGAGCGTGTATTCCTTCGGCGCCTCGGCTTGCGCCGGAACGTAACGAACCGCCACACGCCGCTGCTCCAGTACCGCCCGGCGCAGGTCGTCCAACACTCGCGGCTGACACCCGAACCCTTTCTGCAAGACCGTGTCATGCAAGCACTCCACCAGTAACTCACGCTGCACTCCGGAAGCGTTCGCCACGATCTTCTTGATCGCTTCGAC
>JACQEL010000042.1 GCA_016200595.1 Deltaproteobacteria bacterium | reverse complement strand
GCAGAATTTCACCCCTTCCGGATTGTCCGAGCCGCAGCTTTGGCAGTGCATGCCCTCTCCTTTCTCGATCGACTCATATCTTAAAACCATTCGCATTGACAAACCACTGCGAGGGATACTACAAGAAAGGGGTATCCAGCCATGAAAGACACTGAGAAATTGAGAAATTACCTTCTTGATGTCGGACAACTCATTAAAGAGTCTGCCCAGCGAGCGCTAGAAGAACGAGAGAAACACCGAGGCCAACCCGCGCAAGAGTTTTACGACGGGTATGTCTTAGGTTTTCATCGGATTGTTTCTCTCATGCAGCAAGAAGCCTTAGCTTTTGGCATCGACCTCAAAGCGCTGCACCTTGATGGCATCGAGCCAGATCGCGATCTTGTGTAGGCATGCCTCTTCGTTAAGCCGGAGTGCGTAGGGGCAAGTTCCTTGGACTTGCCCCATTTCGCCGTTTTCCCGTTGCCCCGTTTCGCCTTTCTTACACCGCAAGCCCGTACAGCTTAGCGGCGTTGTCCCGCACGATCTTGCGCTTGTCCTCTTCCGGCAGCCCCTGGAAATCCCGTGCTAGCACCTCTTGTGAGTGCGGCCAGGTTGAAGCCTGGTGCGGATAGTCCGTTGACCACATGAAGTTATCAGCACTACCAGTGAGATGATAGGTCTTGAGGCCCATCGGGTCATCGATAAACGTGGCGTAGAGCTGGCGGCGGAAGTATTCGCTAGGTTTCAGCGAGAGCGCGACGTTATAGCCCTTGCTCAGCCGGCGATGGTATTTATCGGCCCGCTCCAGCACATGCGGCACCCAGGCAATGTCGTTCTCGGCAGAAACAAACTGCAAGCGCGGAAAGCGTTCCAATACCCCGGAAAAGATCAACATGAGCAGCGAGTGCTGAATCTCGTGCGGCCGGGCAACCAGATTCACCCAAAACTCCGCCATGTTGCTCTCGTCAATCTTGCTCTCTTTCCGGCGCCCGGTGGCCAGGTGCAGCGACAGCGGCATCTGCAAATCTTGGGCGGTTGCCCAGAAAGGATCGTAAGCGGAGGAGCTATAGGGTTGACCTTCCGGCGGTGAGGCCCAGATCAGCGCTCCTTTCAATCCCATCTTGCGGCACCGCTCCAATTCTTGCTGGCCGCGCTTTACGTCAAAGAGGGGGATAAGCGCTAAGCCAGCCAACTGCTTTGGCGCATAACTACAAAACTCCGCCAGCCAATCGTTGTACACGCGAAAACAGGCTTCCTGCAGCGCCCCGTCTTCGATCTGGAAGAGGATGAAGCCAAAGGTGGTATACAGCACTGCCGCTTCAACCCCATCCCGCTCCATGTCTTTGAGCCGCTCGGCCGGATCCCAGCCCCCAGGAAGAGCATCCTCGATGCCCGATTCCAGAAACTTCTTGTCAAAAGTCTGGCCGGCAGCAAACGCGCCCGAGACCCGCATCGGTGGCAGATTCTCACAGATGAAAAAGGACCCTTTTCTGCCATTGGGATCCTTCACTACTCGTGGGGCGCGCTCACGAAAGGGTCTATCAATTCTCTCCACCCACAAATTGGGTAACTCACACATGTGGGCATCAGCGTCGATAATTTTGTAGGGCATGGCAACTTCTCCTTCGGCAGTCCTGAGCAATGAGTCCTGAATTTAGTGCTGAGCAATGAGTCCTGAGTCCTGAGTAAAAGGCTTTTCTCCGCGCTTTTCAGCACTCAGGACTCAGCACTCAGGACTGAAGTTTACAGTTCCAATTCGATGAGGCGGTTGTCGCGTTTCTTGACGTCTACAAACTCTACGTAAGGGCGGCTGGCCGGCACCCGATCGACACGCCCTTCCGCTAACACTTCAACCTGACTCGTTCCTTCCCCAGGATTCTTGCGCGTCACATTGATAAACGTGCAGTTACTGCCGAGAGTAAGAGCGTTGTGCCAGGTGCCTTTGAAGATGAAAGCGGCTTGGCCTGGATCAACCAGGAAGGCGGCGACTTTTTCGTAATCCAAGTCATAGCGAGCCGGACCTGCGTCGCGGTTACTCGGCGGCGGAGCCACGACTAACACCAAGGAGCCTTGCACCGGGATGAAGGTCTGGTTGTAGGAAAAGTGAATGGCAAACTGATCCATCTTCTTGGCACTGGAACGGTATTTCACCGTAAGCATCTCCATGGCCACCCGGCCTTCTTCACTTTCCGGATAAATGAGCTGCTTAGGCTGTAACACCTGTCCGTACGGCTTGAACGCCTCGGCATTCAGCGGTTGAATTTTTACTTTGAGTGTCTGTTCCATAGCAATCCTCCTTTGCAATCAGCATGAAGTTGTTAGAAGATGAGAGCAATCAGCCGTCAGCATTCAGCCGTCAGCATTCAGCCGTCAGCCAGACAACAACCAATACTACTCAAACTTTGTCAGAGCTGAAAGCTGAGCGCTGAACGCTTCTTCAGAGCTATCCCATAAACTCCGGCATGATCTTGGTACCGAACAGTTCCAACTGCTCTTTCACCTCATATAATGGCATGAATCCTTGATCCGATAAAACCATGAACCATTCAGGGTTCATTTTCTCCTGGACGGCAGCCATCTGCCGGCGCACATCGTCGACAGTGCCGACAAAGGCGACACCCGCTTCAATCATCGGTTCAATGGTAGTGGGGATCTCCTTGTAGAACTTGGCATGAAACTGCCTGAAGAGAAAAATCGAGCCGTTGCGTGCGCGCTCCAGTGCCTCTTCACGGGTCTTGCCAAGGTAGACGAGTCGCGCCAGGCCGACATTCTGCCCTAACTCATAAGCGCGCCCGGCCTTGGCCGCCTCGTCTGTATAGAAGTGCGCACCTTTAATGGCTAAGTCGGGAAACGGTAAGAAAATGATCGGCGCGACCCCTTCCCGGGCGGACCAGCGGATCGTCTCCTCGTTCGTCGTCAAGGCCATAAAAAGGGGCGGATGAGGCTTCTGATACGGCTTGGGCACGGGGGAAATCTTGCGGAGCCAGCCTCGTTCGTCTACCTCTCTGGGAGCTCCGTACCGTCGTGTCGCTTCATGCGGCAACCACTCATGCCCGTCGGCAGGGAAGGGGACCTGGTAGTATTTGCCCTTGAACGAAAAGGGTTCCTCTCCCCAGGCGAGTTTCATGACCTGAAACAGTTCTTGAAACACCTCCCGATTATGTTGCTCCGCCTCTGGCCCTAACACGCCAGGCTGGGTGCCGTATTTCTGTCCCAGCACGTTGACCCAGCGAGGGAAGACGCCGCGGGCCAATCCGACAATCACTCGACCCTTGCTGATCTGGTCAGCCCAGGCCACATCCTCTGCCAACCGAATTGGGTCCCACGTTGGCAGCACGAACCCTACTGGCCCAACCTTGATCCGCTTCGTGTTGAAGAGCAGATGGAGCAGATGGGGGATAGGAGTAGCTCCAGCTTCCAAACCTTCAGTGTAGAAGTGGTGCTCGGAGTAAGTGACCGCCGTGAAGTTGACATCCTCGGCGAGCTGGGCTAGCTCCACCATCTCCTGCAACATCTGCTGGATCTTTTCAGTGCGATGGGCGATCGGCGCCAGCCGCTCGCGCTCGACCGGTGAAGCCGGCACAGTCGGAATAAGCTGCATCATGAATTTCATCAGACCCCTCCTTTACGGTCAGAGCACGAAGCGAGTGCCTACGCTATTTTGTACGAATGCCTGAGGTAATTCACGGGCGATAGCGTGCACCGCCTTCCAGCCCGTACAGTGGGCCGGCACGATCATTGCGGGGTTCAGTTCTTTCAGGACGGCGACCGTCGGCGGAATGATCGACTCAAACAGTGGGCCCGACAGATGAAACCCACCGATCACCGCATGGACCTTTTGCACCCCGGTCAGTTCCTGAGCTTGTCTGATCGTATTAATAGCTCCCGCATGACCACAACCAGTCAGTACCACCAATCCTTTATCTTTGACATGGACGACCACGGCCTGGTCATCATGGATATAGGGATCTTTCTGCCATTCATCGTTACGCAGCGCGTAATGCAGCGGAAAGCCGGTCTCAAAATCGGTGGTGCGGTGTACCTGTCCGGTTACCAGCACGAGCCCCCCAAGCAGGTAGGAAGGACCACGCTCCTCGATGAATTCAATGCCGTCCTGCGAGAGCACGCGCCGGTCCGGCGGCGGCAAATTCATCTCATGACCATCGGGAAAAATCACTTTTCGTTCTAGAAAAGCGTCCGGATGGAGCAGCAACGGCATCTTGCGCTCACCCAGGCGTTCGATCATGCCCATCAGCCCGCGCGTGTGGTCGGCATGGCCATGGCTCAGCACGATCGTATGGAGTTCCTTGGGTTTGACTTCGAGTACATCCATGTTGTGAATGAGACCCTTTTTACTCAGACCGGCGTCAAAGAGCAGGGACTCGGAGGTGTTCGCACGGGTAACGGTGACCAGTGCGGCGAAACCGTGCTCGGCGATTAAGGGCTCACGGGTCATAGCGTCTGAAGAGCGCGGCAGACGTTTGACATTGTTGCTGTTGGGCAAGAGCAGGTCGATCGTGTTGTCCAGAATGCTGAGAATCTCGACCTTATCGACTTCTTTGAGCGGCATGGTAGGCATATATTTCCCTCTGTATCTAGGACTAAATCAGACCACTGTGGAGCAAGAATCCGCTAGTACTCTGTCACGTTGAATTTGAGGTGTCATTGCGAGGAGCAGAGCGACGAAGCAATCTCGCCAACCTGGCATCCCCGCCGCTGAGATTGCTTCGCTTTGCTCGCAATGACAACCCCTCATCTTCATCGTGATGAACTACTAGTCTTCTGCTCTCGGTCGCTGGTTGTCTATTTCTCATTTCTTCATTGGTTCAGTGATTCAATGGCTCAATGATTCAATTCTTCAAGTAACCCCTTTGCCTCTTGCAAGTCTTTTGTGTCAAACCCCTCGGTGAACCAGTTGTAGATTTCTGCGAGCATCTTC
>JACQEL010000717.1 GCA_016200595.1 Deltaproteobacteria bacterium | reverse complement strand
GTCATGTGGTCCTCACTCATGAGTTGACAAATGGGGCGAGAATTCTGTAGGCCACCCCCGTCCGTGGCAATGCGCCAGACTAGAGCGGTTCTCAGTTGAGCGAGGAGACATACCGTTTTCTCAGTCGTAGGCCGGGATAAGGCCGCAGGCCATTCCCGGCGTGATCGTCTAGGCCGGAAACGCTCCGCTTATTCCGGCCTACCTTCCGGCGACTTGTCCGCCAGTGTTGGGAAAAGGCACGGGCAGACAAGCTGCCCGTGGCCCCCTTGCCCAGCAGCTCGAACGGCGGGAGCCATTCTGCCTGCTCAAAGGCCACCACGTATTCCCAGAACTCCTCTGCGATTTCCGGTGGACAACTCCTTGGCTCGACTGTGAGCATTTCCGGCCAGTGAGTTCTGCTGCCTTGCTCTTCAATTTCTGGATACGCGTTTCACGATTCTGCCGTGCTGGGTTCTTCTCTGTCATATAGGCTCCTGACTTAAGGTATCCTCCGTTACGGTCACTTTTTCGGCAGTGGGGACAGAGATTTCAACCCTGGAAATAGTCATGCCACACCTCGATTAATTCCTGTTGGTGTCCGCCGAGACGTGTAAGGGAGTACCTTCACACGCTCGCCGTACTGCCCTCAGCGTGCTGAGACGAATCAACCCGCTGAAGGGCCTCACAATCAACCAATAGGCACGAAACTTCACTCTGCTTGCGGTATCCCTACAGACGACCCGCGTCTCGGTAGACAACAAGGTCCGCCCTGCACTGCCCTCCTCCACCGTGAAGTTCCAGACCGCCCGCGCCAATCCTGGCGGCACCGGGCCATGAAAATTTTCTTGACTGAAGGGCAGGATGTTGCCAGTTAACCGCCAGAATCGACCTGCTACCCCGAGGACGATTTCTCGCCCCGGCTCTTCAGCCAGCCGTCCGAAGCCTGCTTCAATCAGTGTGTGGAGAGTGACTTTCTGCTGTGGGTGTTGCCGGCGCCCCCGATGCAAGACAAGCTGGGGCAACGACCGCAGCGTCATGAGCCCTTTGATGACTAGAGAGCCCCCCAGGTCTGCGGTCCACAGCGTCTGATAAACGACTGCACGCGATGCCGTAATCTCAATCTTGTGAGTCTCAACGGCATCCGGATTCGGTACGAATGACTCTATCAGCCTCACTTTTAGCGCACCCTCATGTCGTAGAGCCCCCTTAACCCTGGACGGTCCGGCCGTAAGGCTCGCACTGCCGCCCAGCTTCCTGCGCTACGCACCAGCGCCCATGTGTAGACGCTCCAGGCTTGGGTCTCGGCCAGTGCAGCAAGCCGGCGGACAAAATCGTCCCGGTCCACGTCCTCGCGAAAAAGGAGCTGCCGCTCGATCCTCCGCGCCATGACGTGGTGCAGGACACCGGGGGTATCTCACCGTGGACCGCGTGGCATTGGGGCGACCTCTACCCATAGGTTAAGAAAATTGCAACGTTTCCTAAATCCAACGTGCCGCCGCCCACACCGTGTCCGTGCACGTTCCGCAGGAATCGCAAACGGGCGGCGGTCACGTGCACGGGATGGTTAGGCCGCATCTGTCTCAATAAACTCGCTTTCGGAAGAAGGGACTGGAATGGGCTCGCCGTGCTTACGCAGACCTTCCAGGTGAAAGTCAATCGCTTCTTTGATCAATGCTCTAACTTCCTTACGTGTCTCTGCCACCGCAATACAACCCGGGAGGTCGGGGACGTGCGCGCCCCAACTCGACTCGCCTTTTTCAAGGATCACGAGGTACCGCATCGCTTTACTCCTTCAATTCCGCCTGTTTCAGCATACTGTTCAAGGTGCCAGGCGGAATGTCTACGCCGGGCTTGCCCGCAACTGTGACTGTCCCGGGTTTGGTTGGGTGGTGAAACTGCCGATGGTCGCCCCTCGTCCGCACGAGATACCAGCCATCCGTTTCGATCATCTTGATAAGCGCTCTAACTTTCATAGATGGTATCTACACCCGTGGGGAGCGGGCTAACGCGCTCCCGCTCAGGGGCGCGGCCCCTAACGAGATCTTTCCTGGTCAGTCTAAACCACAACAGGGGCCGCGTCTCTTGGAGCGAGTCCCGTAGGGTGGGTCGTGACCCACCCTACTCCTACTACTTGGTGGGTCGGGTAAGGAAGCGACGTTACCGTTGCTTCCTCCCCTAAGAACCGGACGTGAAAGTTTCCTTTCATCCGGCTCAAGCCTCTTCAATGCCCCCTCGCGGGAGCCGGTTTCACCACTTCCAACTTTCGGCAATGAAGTTGCCTATGGCAGTTGGGATGCACCAGCACCAAGTTCGCTAGGTTGTCCTTGCCGCCGTCTTCTAGCGGGATGAGGTGATGGATATTCCATCTCGTCTCCTGCGTGATCTGCTGGCGGCAGAGCGGACACGTTTTGTCCTGGTTCCACCAGAGGCTGAGCAGTTGCCCTTTTCCTGACAGGCTCTCTTTCATCTTCTGCCCTAACCGGGCCTCGAAGTAAGCTGCCTGCTGCGGGTCAAAGGGGTTCGCTTCGCCTCTGATTTTGACGTGGCGGTGTATCTTCGTGTCACTCCTTGACCAGTGTCATGATACGTCGCTCCCCGTCCGGGGTGGTGCTCTCCGCGGCAAATTCCCGGTGTCGAGTGCCGTTTGATCGGAAGTAGCGGTCCTTGATCCAGCGGCGCCCTTTGGTGGGGTGTCTGCGCTTTGCCCATTGCCACAGGGTTTTCCAAATCTCTTTATCCACCTTGGCGAAGGTCTGCTTAGCCACCACTCCTCGGTGATAGTGCGCCCAGCCCCTGATCTTGGGGTTGAGCAACCGTATCAGGTTTTCCTGTTTTGCCTGCTTGTTCGCCTTCACGGTTTCCCGGCTGTTGTCCAGGAACGCTTTCACGTTCTTCTTGGCCGGCTTGATAAGCAGCTTGCCCGCATACTTGCGTATCGTCCAGCCGAGAAAGTCGAACCCTTCCTCAATGGGCGTGACCCTGGTCTTTTCTTGCGAGAGGGTGAGCCCTCTCACCTTGAGGAAGTTTTCGACTAAGGGTTTGACCTCGTTTTCCAGCAGTTCTTTAGTCCTGCCGGTGATGAGGAAGTCATCGGCGTACCGTACCAGGTTGACCTGGTTTTTCCAGGCGTGTTTGGAATTTCTCTGGCCGAACTGTTCTGCCAGTTGTCCTTCCAAGCCGTCCAGGGTCAGATTGGCTACCGTGGGCGAGATGATGCCCCCTTGCGGTGTCCCCGCCTCGGTCGGGAAGAGGTGCCCGTGGTCGATATAACCCGCCTTTAGCCACTTCCGGAGTATCGCTTTGTCCGTGGGGATGTGGTCGAGCATCCATTGATGGCTAATGTTGTCAAAGCAGCCTTTGATGTCGCCTTCCAGTATCCAGTACGGAGAGTTGCCTCGGGCCAAGGTGATAAAACACTGTGCTCTGGCATCCGCCGGGGAGCGGTGCGGTCTAAACCCATAGGAATTCCGATCCGCTCGGGTCTCCGCCACCGGTTCTAGCGCTAGCCAGTGCAGGGCTTGCATTGCCCGGTCGTGCAGCGTCGGGATGCCCAGCGGGCGCAGCGTGCCGTTGCTCTTGGGGATATGCACCCGTCTCAGCGGTAGCGGTTGGTAGCCGCGCCGGCTGAGCGACAACACGGCCTGAGACTTGGTGTCCGGGGTTGACCAGGTTTCCCCGTCCACCCCCGGGGTCTTCTTGCCTTGGTTTTCCGTCACTCTTTTGACGGCCAGTGCTTTGCCGCTGCGAGAGTGGGTTAAGAGCCATTGGAGGGCTTTCACCTTGTTCCAACGGCCTGCCTGTGTCGCCTTCACGATACGCGCTTGCAGCCTCCTGACATGGCGGTGGCATGGCCCAATTGATATCGTGCCAGTCCCTCTCCGTGCCGGAGGCCGCACACGCGACGGGGGTCGCGTTCATTTGCTTGTCCTCCTTGAAGGTTCTCCAAACTCTCTCGTGCTGAGAGACCACGCGGAAGTCTGCGTCGTTACCGGCGGGGATGATGTCGCCCAGCGGCTCAATCCCTGTCCGCCCCATTACAGGGCGGCCTTCGCTTTTTCCGCCCTCCTCTGCCCGCCCTCCCACGGCCTTCCTTGCGGTCGGCTTGCCAGTATTGGCGCAGGGTCGGGTTTATCGTGTTTCGCCGTAAGTAATACACGTGGGTTAGGTGCTGCCTCTCCCCCGGAGATGTCCTGTCCCTGTAATCCGACGTTGCAACGGATTAACCAATCTCCTCCCATTTTGGTTCAAGCCTCTCAGCGCCTTTGGCTTGGCAGCGCTAACGGGGGTTATCAGCAGTTGAGGTTCCTTCACCCTACCACCCAGCCTAGCCCCCTTTCACCTTGCGCTAGGTGAATACGTCTCGTCCTCGCGGATTCGACTTACCCTGGTGGGATGGGGTACATTGTCCCGTCAGCTTCAGACCGTCCCGTTACCAAGACCGCCTGTGACGGTAGGCTACTATTGAGGGAACAATAGGTTTTCTCGCTCCTTGTGGGGCTGAACACAATTACTTACGCGACTTTTCACGTCGCACGCAACGCTGCGCTTTTGCCCACCCTACCTTACTCTTTGCAGTCGGATCGAGCTTCTCAGTTAGGCGTTCGGCCCGCGCTGCGAATCATGTGGGAAGTGCGGCACCTCAGGATTCAGATGATCCCAGGGCTGCGCGCTCGCGGCCCATACCTCGGCTTGCGGTCGGAACCAACTTGGATCATCGAGGCTGCCGGCCCTTATGCCTAAGCAGTCGCTACGCGCAGAGGTCGAGGCGAATAGTGGCGCTCCGCGCTCGGCGCAAAAGGCCCTCCGGGCCGTGTGGCCACTATCGGCCTTGATAGTGTGGAACTTTGGCTCCCCTTTGAGCAGCTTGAAGGCCACCGCCGGGACAAGCACAGTAGGCGAGAAGCCACTACCGCCGGCTCGCTGGCAGTCGCGGCAGTGACAGCTGACCATCGCGAGGGGCACCACCGAGCACTCGTAGCGTACCGCGCCGCAAGCGCACCCGCCGAAGAATGGCACGTCCATCGGTCACCTCCCGCCAGTCTCTGCCGCGGCAGAGGCGGCACTCTTTAACTTCACCACCGGTAGCGACTTATCACCACAACTATAGAAAAGCTACAGCAAGATGGAGAGTGGAGAAAAGCTCTGACTGTTTGTGTGCCACTGGCGGCTTGTCCCAATACTGTCCGGAATAAATTTACTGCGCTGTGCGTTGGAGGCACACTGATATGGAGTGCGCCGGCCTGGACGGCGCTTTGGCTCCCGGGCGCTGAGGGTGAGCCCAGG
>JACQEL010000041.1 GCA_016200595.1 Deltaproteobacteria bacterium | reverse complement strand
GCCCGTCAGGAGTGACTCCTCGACGGGCTCTGGGTGTAATAACCGCTGGCCTCTTTTTGTTTTGCGGATCGTTGCTGCAAGACGATCCGTCACTGCTTTTTAGGTGAGAACGATTTTCAATATCCGATATGTCAGAGAGTCAACTGCGTAGATTGACCTAAGGGCAGCGGTCCTCCGCGCGCGCTCTTTCAAGGAGTTCCCTCTGAGGTTTCAGATCCTTCTTCGCTTGATTCTTGCCAACGAATCGACAGACTATGCCAGGTTGCCGTTGTCCCCCACGGGATCAGGATTACCCGCTTGCAGCGGCGACACTTCAGTTCAACCCCTGTGGGCTGCACGCGCGCGAGCAGGTTCCCACAGCGACAGCGACAGTCTCGCCCTCCGGGAGCGTCGAGCGCAGCATGCAACGGTTCCTTCATGGGTGAAATTGAAAATCATTTTCAATTAGGTTTGTCAAGCCACCCTACCGCGGATGAAGTGTCCACACTGCCAGGCACCGGCCACCTGTGAACGACGAGAACGGACCGAACACGGGTACTGTCGCTACACGGCCCGTACCCGTGTGCTGCTGACCTCCTTGGCGGCAGCATAAACGAGAACAGCTAGTGACGTTCCTGCGGCATCTCCTCCCGGTTGGGGCGAGTTCTGACACAACCGTTCTGGCCCGCTCTCCATCTTTAGCGGCGGTTGTGCTACGGTCATCCCCAGGAGGGCTTACGTGCCTGAGATAGGAGAGAGAACCGGTTCTTACCAGTGTGTTTGTTGTCACGGCTTATGGGATGGCCCGGAAACCTGGCTTGATCCGTTTGATCTCGAACGGCTTTGCTGTGGGGATCCGGAGTGTCGCGCTGTGGTCGAGCAGGTCAGTGCGTTGCCCCTGAGGGACTACTTGGCCACTCCGGAAGGGGCAAAGACGATTGAAGCATGGGTGCGAGGGGACGAAAGCCAGTCCAACCGCTAAGGAATGGCAGGGATTGCAACGGACGGGGTTCTCCCTCTTCCGTATGAGACCAAAGAACACCGCTTGCTGAGAAACGGTGGAACCGGAATTTTTGCTCGCTTTCCGAGCCTCAGCAAGGGTGGATTGGGGGACGCTGACGGCTTATTGGCAGTGCCAAACGTAAAAACCGAAGTCGAGAAAATCTCCAGATCCCCCAAGGACAACACTTCCTTCTTGCTGCTTATCCCAGTTTCCCTCTTGTGAGTCCGGGAAGGAAGCGGCTTTTCCGGCCTTCATCACCCCCCTTGTGAGCCGACTCGTCGTCAGAGCCACATTCGTCGGGCTTCTTTCCGTCGCTTCGGCTCGGCTTGCATTTGCGTTTTGCCCGCGCGGGCTGTATAGATGGGCAAATTTTGTCCGCAGGAGGAGAGAGATATGAGAACTTCACATCGTGTCTGGCTGTTCGCTCTGCTGGGGCTGAGCCTACTGCTGGTGGGGCCGCCGCGTGCCCGCGCGGGGGTGGGGCCGGGGTCGTGTGTGACGGGGGTCGATGTCTGTAAAAACAACACGGGGGATATTGGCAAGAAATCGTGCAACGGGGATGAGGCCTGCAAGGACAACAGCGGGCGGATTGGCAACAAGGGGGCCTGCACCGGTGCGGGCGCATGCGAGGACAACAGCGGCCGCGTCCTTAACACCTCCTGTCTCGGGCTTCTCGCCTGCGAGGATAACACCGCCACCGTCGGCACCCACTCCTGCTTCGGGGAGGTCGCCTGCGGTGGCAACACCGGGAAGATAGGCAACAACGCCTGTATCGGGCATGAGGCCTGCGGTGGCAACGGCGGGGTCGTCGGCACCAGCTCCTGTAAGGGGGAGGGGACCTGCCTTAATAACACCGCCACCGTTGGCACCCACTCCTGCAACGGGGAGAGGGCCTGCGAGTTCAACAGCGGGAAGATAGGCAACAACTCTTGCAACGGAGACCTCGCCTGCTGTGGCAACACCGACCACATTGGGCCGGGCCAGTGTAACGGCCCGCCGGTGGGGGGCGTAGGCGTGTGCGAAGATGTGGGGAAGTGTATATAACCGGGGGTGAGGGGAGCGGGCACGCCGCGCCGGGGGCTGGTGACTGACGCGCGGTCTTTTTGTGTAAAAATCTGCAGTGGACCTGTCGGACATGGCAGAGAAAGTTCAACTCAGCCACGACCACCCACTATTGTCATTCTGAGGCCGGAGGCCGAAGAATCGCGGGTTGATTTGAGATCCTTCGCTCTGCTCAGGATGACATGCTCTAGGAGGTTCCTCCGGAGAACACTCCGATGTGATCTATCACTGTCAGTCATATCGAATCCAGATTTTTACACTTTTTGCCCCTGCGACCACCTCCCGCGGTTGTCCCAGTGCGCGGCTCCCTTCCCCTACACTGTCAGAGCGCCGCGCACGCGTTCTGTACACCTTGCCCGTGCTCTCCCTTGCCAAATTCCACACTATGACTAAACTGTGGAATTCTACGGTCATCAGTTAGCCAGCGTAAGGCACGTGGATCATTTCGGCGGCCTTGCGCTTGGTCTCCTCACCACGTCTGTCATAATATCCAGCCTCGCGGTGGCCCCAGGGGCTTTCTGAAAGTCATAGACGAACGAACGCTCGCCTTCGCCGATTTTTCTGGCCATACGCAATTCATCGGCGCCGGCAATCTGATGGCGGAGAATCGGGTGGCGCTGATTTTGGTTGACTACCCCTGGAATTGCCCGCAGCACATCACCCCCCGTTTCACTGAGGACCAAATTCAGAAGGCGCTTGCGTTTATAGAGAGACGGGTGCGAGAATTGCAGCAGGACAACGAGAGGCTTCGAGAAGAGCTCGCTCGATTAGGTGCAAGGCCGAAGACCGCTGAACATTCAACCTACAAGGAGAGCACTCTATGAGCACGGTCACTACTAAAGACGGCACGCAAATCTATTACAAGGACTGGGGCAGCGGTCAGCCCGTGGTCTTCAGCCATGGCTGGCCGCTCAGCGCGGACGCCTGGGAAGACCAGATGGTGTTTCTCGGCGCCCACGGCTATCGCTGCATCGCTCATGATCGTCGCGGCCATGGCCGCTCGAGCCAGCCCTGGAGCGGCAACGAAATGGACACTTACGCCGATGACCTGGCGGTGCTGGTCGAAGCGCTCGAGCTGAAGAACGCCATTCATGTCGGGCACTCCACCGGTGGCGGCGAAGTCGCCCGCTATATCGGCCGCCACGGCACGCAGCGTGTCGCCAAGGCCGTGCTGATCGGCGCGGTGCCGCCGCTGATGCTCAAGACGGTGGCCAATCCCGGCGGCTTGCCGATAGAGACGTTCGACCAGATCCGTGCCAATGTCCTGGCTGACCGCTCGCAGTTCTTTAAGGATCTCAGCGTGCCGTTCTATGGTGCCAACCGGCCGGACGCCAAGGTCTCGCAAGGGCTGCGGGACTCGTTCTGGCTCCAAGGGATGCAGGCCGGTTTCAAAGGCATTATCGATTGCATTAAGGCCTTCTCCGAGACGGACTTCACGGAAGATCTCACGAAGTTCGACGTGCCAACGCTCCTCCTGCACGGTGACGACGACCAGATCGTGCCGATCGGCGCATCCGCCCTTCTTTCTTCCAAGTTGATTAAGAACGCGCAACTGCAGGTTTACCAGGGCGCGCCGCACGGCATGTGCTCAACCCATAAAGACCAGGTCAACGCGGACCTGCTCGCGTTCCTCAAGGCGTAGGCACAGGAGGCTCAATGCCAGAGCGGATGAAAAAGTTCTCTCGCGTGGTCTACTGGTGTGTTCTTCTGGGAATTCTAGTTCCCCGAGACCTCCTGAGTGCCGAGACGACCCAACCGCATGTCCTTCTGCTCTCGATTGATGGTCTGCGACCCGACTACTACCTCCATCCTGATACCTATCATCTCAAAATTCCCCATCTGCGCGCGTTAATGCAGCATGGGAGCTACGCGCAACGTATGCTGGGTGTTTATCCCACATTGACCTATCCCTCCCATACCACGATTGTGACCGGAGTCCGCCCTGCGCGGCACGGGATCGTCTCGAATTTTATTTTGGCGCCGACTCAGGGACTGCTGAATTGGTATCTCAAGTCAACCGACATTCAGGCGAAAACACTGTGGCAAGCGGCCAGAGACAAAGGACTGAAGACTGCCATCGTGACCTGGCCGGTGAGTTACGATGCACCGGTAGATTATCTCATTCCGGAAAACTTAGCCGCCACTTCAGACATCGCCGATCTTATTCGTCAGGGTTCGACCGCTGGACTGTTTGAGGACTTAGCAAAGCACTTTGGGCCGATCAAGTTGCTGCCCTTTTCCGACCCCAAGGCCTGCCTGCCGTTGGACAGCATGACCACGAACTTCGCTGCGGAGATTGTCAGACGCTACCAACCTCACCTCCTGCTCGTCCATCTGCTTGACCTGGACCATGAACAACACAGTACTGGCATCGATACTCCCCAGGTGTTGGCCTCTTTCGAGCGGATTGATGGCTTGATTGGCAAACTCAGTGACGCGGTACGGCAGGCTGGCCTGTTGGCCGACACGACCTTTGTGATTGTCGGGGATCACGGTTTTCTTCCGGTGCACGCGGCTCTCGATTTTAATGCTTTGTTGTTGGAGAAGGGGCTGCTCTCGATTGATGAGACCGGGAAGATCAAGGACTGGTCAGCCTTTGTCCAGGGCAATGGCGGTGCTGCCGCGGTCTATGTGAAGGACAGTAACGATGCGGCCTTGCGCGCCCAGGTAGAAAAGCTGCTGCGCGACGAAATCGCCGCGCGGTATGAGGGGATCGTGCGCATTGTCGAACGAGAACAATTGGACCAACTGGAAGCTTTTCCCGGGGCACTGTTGGCCTTAGAGGCTACCGACGGGTACTACTTCAGCTTATCTAACCCGAAGCGGCAAATCTTGAATCCGAGTGATCCATTTAAAGGTATGCACGGATATCTCCCCCTTAGGATTACGAGACAAAACTCTGACCGCACTGAGCATATCTCATGGTCTGACAAGCACTTACAAAATTCATCCAGGGGTTTTGTCTCAAAGTCCTTAATCCACAGATGGCGACTGGTTTCATCGCTAGTGGCAGAGGCATTCGCCAGGGAGTAGTCATTCCGTCCTTGCGCATGCTCGACGTTGCTCCCACTATTGCCGCGCTTCTACAACTCGATCTCCCAGCCGTGGAGGGCGTTTCCTTAGTTGGCATTTTGAGCCCCTAATCATGGCGCTGCCTATGCGGGATTTCACAAAAGCTTCTCTTGGGGGTTAAAGAGAACAGAGCACGATCGTGTTTTACCTCCCGACGTTCTCGAAGCGCCGGTCACAAAGCAAAGAGGACCTGTGGGAATACTTCTCCAGAGGCGGCAGTATGATGCAATTATTAAGAGACAGAATCGACTCTGCGATTGGGACTATTCTCCTCGTCTCTGACGGTGAGAATTTATGTGCTGTGGATTATGCTGAGTATGAGGGACGTATGCTAACGCTGCTGGAACGGCATTACCGCGAATTTCGTTTGCAGGATGTTACCGATCCGCAAGGTTTCAGCAGCCGGATTCACGCATACCTTGCCGGTGACCTCAGCTGCCTCAACTGCATTCCGGTTAATCCTGGCGGAACGGTTTTCCAGCAAGAAGTGTGGTCAGCGTTACGCACTATTCCCCCTGGCTCAGTCCTGTCCTACGGCGAATTAGCGGCAAGACTGGGGAGACCTATGTCTTACCGTGCGGTAGGCATGACCAATGCGCTCAATCCTGTCGCTCTTGTTATTCCCTGTCATCGACTGGTTGGTGCGGATGGCGCACTCACCGGTTATGCCGGCGGTCTGGACCGCAAGCGATGGCTGCTCCAGCATGAGGGCGTGGGTCTTGTGGAATTGACGAGTGGGAGCACGGTGACGAAAGACAAACGTACTTCTAATTCGCGGCGTCTTGGCACTTAACCTCAAGCGAAACACATGACATTGGTACACTTGACGATGTGACCATTCAGCCTTGTCATTCTGAGCCCTTCGACGGAGCCTGTCCTGAGCCTCGTCGAAGGGCTCAGGATAAACTCTGCGAAGAATCTCGGCGCGAGACCCTTCGTTTCACTCAGGGTGACAGATCTGGTGCGCCAATCTTGTATAGTGCGATTTAGTTCCCCGACCAGCGCAAACGCTCCTTTTGAGAGCAGTTGGCCGGTTATCTAGGCATTTTTAGGCTAAACCCGACCGGTAAGTTGGATACATTGGTAGCCATGCCAACGCTGCTTTG
>JACQEL010000716.1 GCA_016200595.1 Deltaproteobacteria bacterium | reverse complement strand
GAAGGGAAAAACAAGACTCCGAGCCCGCAAAAGGTAAAGAATTCAGCGTAGCGATCAATGACTGAATCGAGAAAAGCGCCACGACGGGTTACCCGTGCAGTCCGTCGAGCTAAGCCGCCGTCAAGGAAATCAACTACTCCGCACCCCAGCATCAACCAGCCGCCGAGGAAAACGCATCCGTTCGCATAAGCTACCCCAGTCAGCAAGCTCATTCCCAGTTGCGAGAAGCTCAGCAAAGTTGGCGATACTCCGAAACGCATAAGCATCGGCTCAAAGGAGGCAAGATAGGTTCGCATCCACTGACCGATCCAGTCGTGAAAAGAGTCTGGTAAAGGGGAAGCGTTCCGCCGATACCCGCGTATGCTGAGGAACACAGCGCTGATGAGGTAGAGGATAAGGCCGAGCGCGAGCCAGGGATGGCAGGGAGGAGAAGGCATAAATGCATAAGTTGTCAGTGGTCAGTTGCCAGTTGCCAGCGGTAAATCAACGATGAATACTGAATGCTGAATACAATACAAGACAGCCGTTTCTCGTTCACCGTTCAGTCTCTCTCGTTTCGCATTCCTGCCACGCTCTGGCAACTGACAACTGATAACTGGCTACTTTCTTACTACCGTTCAATTTCCCCGCGAATGAAGCACTCGACCTGGCTGCGTGCGGCAACGTCAGGAATTTGCTGCGGGGGATGTTTCATAAAATAAGCGGCCACGGAAGTCAGAGGACCGCTGATTTTGCGGTTCCGGGCCAGTTGACAGCAACGGATCACATCGATGACCACCCCGGCCGAGTTTGGTGAGTCCTCCACGACTAAACGCGCTTCTATTTCGATAGGGATGTTGCCAAAGATTCGCCCTTCCAGTCGCAAAAAGCCGATTTTTTTATCCTCTTGCCAGGGCACGTAATCGCTCGGACCTATGTGGATTTGGTCAGCAGGCAAGGGTTCTGGCAGGATGCTTTGGACGGCTTCGGTCTTAGAGTGTTTCTTCGAGGTCAGCCGGCTACGGTTGAGCATGTTGAGGAAGTCGGTGTTCCCACCAGTATTCAGCTGGTAGGTACGGGTGAGCTTAACACCACGATCGACAAACAGTTGTGCGAGGGCACGGTGCAGAATCGTGGCCCCTAACTGCGACTTGATATCATCCCCAACTATCGGAACTCCTCGATGGCGGAACGCTTCAGCCCACTTGGGTTGCGACACCAAAAAGACCGGTATGCAATTCACCAAACTGACGCCAGCTTCTAAGCAGGCACAGGCATAGTGCTCGGCTGCTTGTTGACTGCCTACTGGAAGATAGTTGATGAGGATCTCAGCCTGACTATCCTTTAGCACTTGCACGACATCAACCGGAGGGCGGTTGGCGACGACGAAGCGGCGCTCTTCCGGGTAATCTTCCATGTGGGGCGAAACTCCATCCAGCACTGGTCCCATGTGGACTATCACGCTAGAGCAAGGTAAGTCCGGCCAGATCAAGGCGGTATTGTTGGGTTTGGCAAATACCGCTTCTGCGAGCGGGCGTCCAACCTTGCGTTCATCGATATCAAAGGCACAGACCGGTTCGATGTCGTCCGGAGTGTATCCACCTACCTCATAGTGCATGAGTCCGACAGGGTTTTTCCGTTCTTCCGCTCGGGCGTGACGGTAATATTCAATTCCTTGGAGCAAACTACTGGCACAGTTACCCACGCCCACGATGGCGATCCGGATTTTTCTACCCATTCCTCACCCTCCGTGTGGGTCTCCTGATTGCCCGGAACAGCTAACACAGGCACCCAAGCAAGTAAAGAGATAATCCCTGCGGCAACCGAAAGGGCAGCACAGGTCTCTCGCTTTTGCTATTGTAGCATCTTCACAAAGGAGAAAGGCAGGCTGTCGTTTCTGCTCTGGTTGCACGCCCTTGAGGGTTCCTGTGCGGCTTGAGTGGTACGAAGATCTTTCACGCAAGATTTTCCTTGATCTCCTTGACCTTTTCCTCCCCTTTGGCATTATGGGAGAGAATCGTAAATAGAAAAGAGTAAGAACTGCCCACATTGAGTGATCGAGTGCGTTTTCAAGCAAATTCTCTTCCAGTTGCCGCTCCGGCTCCGCACCTGCTTGTCACGACTGAACTAGAGCAGGTCGAACAAAGGCTCAGCACTCTCCTATATTCTCGCGAGCCATTGCTAAACGAGATTGGCCATTACCTGATTGATGCTGGTGGAAAAAGGGCGCGACCAGCGGTGGCACTGTTGGTGTTTCGTGCTTGTGGTGGAGGTGATGCCACTGACATGATCGATATTGCCACGGCCTTGGAATTGATCCACTCTGCCTCGCTCTTGCACGACGATATTATCGATGGTGGAGGGACGCGTCGTGGCAAAGCCTCCGCTTTTCATCGTTTCGGTTTAGCCGATACCCTGGTAGCAGGCGACTTCCTCTTTGGCCGAGCTTTCGCGCTGTGCAGCCGTTTCGGGGAAAAAGTGATTACCTGGGCGGCGGATGCCTGCATTAGCTTAACCGAGGGAGAGGTTATGCAGGGGCGGTTTCGTCGCAACCCCGACGTGACCGTGGAAGATTATCTGGAGATTATCTCGCGCAAAACCGCCTCCTTATTCGCTCAGGGCGCGCGTATTGCTGCCCATCTTTCTGGGGCATCCCCAACGCTGATCGAAAGTACCGCCGCGAGCGGCTTCGGTGTGGGCATGGCCTTTCAGATCATCGATGATGTGCTGGACATTCAGGGAGATGGAGACCGAACCGGCAAGCCGACTGGCATTGATCTGAAGGATGGCAATCCGTCTTTACCATTAGTGTTGGCGATTGCTCTTAATGCAGAGGTGCGACGCGTTTTTCAGAAAAAACAAGCGACTCCGCAGGAAATCGAATTAGCGCTCGAACAAGTACGAACCTCTGGCGTGCTGACCGAAGCGTTCCGTATGGCCCATGCCTATGGGCAGCAGGCACTGTCAGCCTTGGCGCAACTCGATTCGTCTCCTTATTCCGACAGCCTGGCCTTCTTTATCCATCAACTCGTGGATCGGACGGCCTGAGCATTTTTTCGGCTCTCAGAATTCGACTTCAGTAATGGAAGCTGACTCTACGCGCGAACTCCTTCTCCAGATTACCGAATCCGTCCGCTGGTATATGGAATCGTTACAGGAAGGAGGAGTGACGGGTTTCCCGCGTGCCGCGACTCCAAGTCAAGGGGGAACGGGGGAACGGGGAAACGGGGAAACGGAAAAATTAAGACGCGGTGAAATGTCTGCGACTCCCCGAGTCTCCGAGTCTCCGAGTCCTCAAGTCTCTTCTCCTTCCGCACCCCGACCGCAGTCAGTGCCTCCACCGACCGTCTCGTCTGTGGTTGCGCCCCAGGCTGGAGACCTGTTCCTCGCGCCGACGCTGCAGACCGTGAAAACTCTTGAGGAACTACGTGCTGAAATAGGTGACTGCCGCCGCTGTAAGCTCTGTCAGGGGCGCACGAAAATTGTGTTTGGGGTAGGTAATCCGCGGGCGGAACTCGTTTTTGTCGGTGAAGGGCCTGGACGTGACGAAGACCTGAAAGGCGAACCGTTCGTTGGCAGGGCCGGGCAATTGTTAACTGAAATTATTACCAAAGGCATGAAAATGCGGCGTGAGGAGATCTACATCGCCAACGTGGTGAAGTGCCGGCCGCCCGAGAACCGCAATCCCGAGCCCGATGAAATCGCTGCCTGCGAGCCGTTTCTGGTGAAGCAACTCGACCTGATCAAGCCGCGTATCATTGTCGCGTTGGGAACTTTTGCCGCGCAAACCTTACTCAAAACGAAAACCCCGATTTCCCGACTGCGCGGGGTGTGGCACACTTACCAAGGTATTAAGCTCATGCCGACCCTGCATCCGGCGTATTTGTTACGCAACCCGAATGATAAACGGTTGGTGTGGCAGGATATCCAAGCGGTGTTGCGCGAGATGGGGAGGCTGTAAGCAAGAAACACGCAATACCGCTGCTCAGGTTTCGACAAGCCGTCCTAGGCTCCTCGTCTGCGTTCAGGATCGATTCTGCCGAAGGGTTGAAGAGCCGTATGACTCGACACGAGCAGTTGTGGAAAACAATCAGAGATTAACTCGGTCACGGTGGGGCTGGTTACAGCGTGACCTTGACGCTCATCGGCGGCCTGCCGAATTCATGTTCACACGCTTCTTTGCCGTTCTGCTCTTGGTTTTGGGCTTTTCCTTGTGGTCAGCTCAGGCGAACGATACTGCCTCCGACCCCGCGACTGCGCACGTCAACCTTATCGTGGTGGACGCCACCATCAATCCTGCAGTGGCTGATTTTATCCACGAGAGCATTAACCGCTCTGCACAGGAAGGAGCGCAAGCTCTCATTATCCAGCTCGATACCCCCGGCGGTCTGCTGAACTCTACCAAAAGTATTGTCAAAGACATCCTGGGTGCGCCAGTGCCGGTGATCGTGTATGTCGCACCGAGCGGCGCCGGCGCCGGCTCCGCTGGGGTATTCATTACGATGTCCGGGCATATTGCGGCGATGGCGCCTGGGACGACCATTGGGGCTGCGCATCCGGTAGGGAGCGGTGGACAAAATATCGAAGGAGACATGCGGGAGAAAGTCGAAAATTTTACTGCCTCCTTCAGCGAGACCATTGCTCAGCGGCGGGGGCGGAATGTCGAATGGGCGCAGAAGGCCGTGCGGGAAAGTGTCTCGATTACCGAAGTAGAAGCGCTGCAGAAAAAAGTGATTGATCTCGTAGCGGTGGACGTTCAGGACTTGCTGCGCAAAGCTGAGGATCGCAAGGTCGAGATTGGCAGCACGAAAACGGCCTTAAATTTCAAAGCCTCACGCCGAGCCGATGGCACGGCTGAGGTGGTGACCCTGGAGATGCGCCTCAAACATAGAGTGCTGAATATCCTGGCCGACCCCAATGTTGCGTATCTGCTGATGATGGCTGGCATTTTAGGACTCTATATAGAATTCTCACACCCCGGTGTGCTCTTCCCTGGCTTGGCCGGAGGAATTTGTTTGCTCCTCGCGCTCACCGCCTTTCAGGTGCTGCCCATCAATTATACTGGGTTACTGTTGATCCTTCTCGGGCTCGCTTTTCTCATCGCAGAGCTGTTTCTCCCGAGCTTTGGCGTCCTGGGGGTAGGTGGAATTGTGGCGTTTGTCCTCGGCTCCTTGTTTTTGTTTGATACCCCAGAGGGCGAGTTGGCCGTAGACCGAAGCATTATCCTGACGGCGGCGCTGTCTGTCAGCGCCTTCATGCTTTTCATCGGCACGTTGGCCGTGCGCACCTGGCGACGAAAGCCGGTCTCCGGGCGCGAAGGATTAATCGGTGAGAGCGGTGAGGTACGCGAACGTCTAGCGCCCCGTGGCAGAGTGTGGCTGCATGGTGAGCACTGGACCGCTGAGAGTGATGAAGAGATCGAGGTGGGACAACAGGTACGGGTCGTGAGCCTCAGTGGTCTGGTGCTACGGGTGCGTAAAGTAGCCGGTAAGTAGGGGAAGGGAGAAACAGTTATGAGTCTCGGACCGCTCGCGACCTTTGTACTAATCGCGCTGGTGTTAATAGCGAGCGGTATTAAAGTGCTGCCTGAGTACGAACGAGCGGTGATCTTTCGACTCGGACGTTTAATGCCTCACCGCGGCCCGGGAGTGATTTACGTCGTGCCATTGATCGAACGCATGGTCCGCATTGACTTGCGCACGATCACTATGGACATTCCTCCACAGGATGTCATTACCCGTGACAACGTCTCGGTCAAGGTGAACGCGGTCTTGTATTTTCGCGTACTCGACCCCAACAAAGCACTGGTCGAGATCGAGAACTATCTGTTTGCCACCTCACAACTGGCGCAGACCACTTTGCGGAGTGTATGCGGTCAGGCTGAACTGGATGATCTTTTGGCTGAGCGAGAGAAGATCAATGCTCACCTACAGGAAATTCTCGATTCCCAAACTGAACCGTGGGGCATCAAGGTATCGTTAGTCGAGATTAAACACATTGACCTCCCCCAGGAAATGCAACGCGCTCTGGCCAAGCAAGCCGAGGCCGAACGTGAGCGGCGCGCGAAGGTGATTAACGCCGAAGGAGAGTTCCAGGCGGCACAACGCTTGGCTGACGCCTCGCTGATCATTGAGCAACACCCGGTCGCTTTACAGTTGCGTTATCTGCAGACCCTCTCTGAAGTAGCGGCAGAGAATAACTCAACCACGCTCTTTCCGGTCCCCATCGATCTGATCACGCCCTTTTTAACGGCTGCCAAAAAGACAACATAATCTATAAGGTGCACGCTTGGATTCCCTCTCTCCTGGGGAGCGAGCCAGGGTGCGGGTTCTCGCTTCATTCATATGCGCCTGTCCGATTTTGACTACGACCTGCCTCTTGAACTCATTGCGCAAGAGCCTGCGGAGGAGCGTACTGCCTCTCGTCTGCTAGTTGTGGATCGCTCCACCCGTCAGCTCTCCCATTACCGATTCTCGGATATCGTTTCTCTTCTTCCTGCTGATTGCTTGCTTATTCTTAATGACACGCGTGTGTTTCCGGCACGTCTGCGTGGGCGGAAGCAAAGCGGAGGAGCTGTCGAAGTATTGCTCTTACGTCATGTTGCTGGGGAAGGAGAGACTTGGGAGGTTTTGTGTAAAGGGGCACAAGGCATGCGCGCAGGCTCACGTCTATGGTTTGCTCCGGAATTATCCGCCGAATGGCACAGTGCCCCGCGTGAAGGTCGAGGGGTACTGCGGCTTTTCCCGCAAAGTGACTTGTCTGGGCTGCTCGAACGACTCGGCGAGATTCCCTTACCGCCCTATATCAAGCGCCCGACCGGCCACGCTCAAGACCGAGATCGGTATCAGACCGTGTACGCCCGTCATTCCGGTGCCGTGGCTGCGCCGACAGCCGGGCTCCACTTTACCGAGGACTTACTCGCCGCCGTACGGCAGCGAGGTATCGAGACGGTCTTTGTCACCTTGCATGTCGGCGCCGGCACTTTTCAGCCAATCCGGGTCGAACAGATTGAGATGCATAGGATGGAGGAGGAGGAATACGAACTGAGCGTTGCGGCGGTCGAGCGTATCAACATGGCAAAGGCTACGGGCCGGAAAGTTATTGCTGTGGGCACGACGACGACTCGAGCGCTCGAATCAGCCTGTACTCAGGAAGGGACGCTGCAAGCTGGTCGGCAGCGAAGCAATCTTTTTATCTATCCTGGCTATCGCTTTCGAGTCATCGACGGACTGGTCACCAACTTTCACCTGCCACGCTCAACCTTGCTGCTCTTAGTCTCGGCCTTGGCCGGGCGCGAGTTGATTTTGCAAGCAT
>JACQEL010000040.1 GCA_016200595.1 Deltaproteobacteria bacterium | reverse complement strand
TCTCCCGTTGACGGGAGAGGGCTAGGGTGAGGGCTATCTGTGGCGGTGCCAGGGCCTATGACCCCATCCTGACCTTCCCCGTCAACGGGGAAGGAACCTGTCCGGCAGGGCGCCAAGTGAGAAAAGCCCCTCTTTTGTTCTTAAGTTGACACCAATGATCTTGTATTCGCCCCTACCTACGGCACGAAGCAATGTCCCAAAGTCGTGTGGTGTGATTTAGCGCTCTGTCCCGCGCAGCTGAGCGATCTTATTGCGTACTTCGGCAGCGTCTGGCGCGCCCGGCACCAGCAGCAGGTAGCGATCATAAGCCTGAGCCGCCATCTGTGGGTCACCTTTCTCCTCGAACGCTTGCGCCAGGTTGCGATGCGCGGTGGCAAACCTGGCGTCTAGGCGAATAGCCATCTTGTAGCCGGCGATCGCTTCATCCAAGTCCCCCTTGAGGTGAAAGGCTTGCCCCAACCCATTACAGGTCTCGACGTAGTTAGGTTTCAGACGGAGGGCAATGAGAAACTCGGTGACGGCTGCAGTCCCATCTTTTTTCTCCAGCAAGGCCTGACCACGGTGGAAGTGGTCCAGTGCTGTACCTGCGGCAGGTGTGGGAGTCGTTCCGGTGCGTACGGCCTCAGCCAGGGCGGCAGTCTCGGGCGCTTGTGAGGCAACGGCAAGATAGCCTTTGTAGGCTTCGAGGGCGCCATTGCGATCACCGGATTGTTCGAGTGCATTCCCCAAGTTGTAATTGGCCAGCGGATTAAAGTTCACCGCCGTCCGAAAGGCGGTAATAGCGCCGTCTAGGTCTCCTTTTTCATATAAGACGAGCCCCAGCCCGTAGGCTGCATCCCCGCGTTGTGGATCAGTGTGGAGTACGGTCTGGAACTCCGGCTCGGCTGCCCGCAGGTCGCCCTTAAAATAAAAAGCCATACCCAGATTCGTACGGGCGTCGATGCGACCGGGAGCGAGGCGGAGGGCGGCTTGCAGTTCTTTGATGGCTCCGTCCCAATTGCTCTGACTGAACAGGGTTTCCCCGCGCTCCAGATGCTCTTCAAGGGCCCCGCGCGGCTGGGCCACCACGGGGGGAGGAGAGAAGAGCAGCAGGAGACTCAGATACAGCACGACTTTGGCCAGCGAGCTATTACCGGGTAGCACCATATTCGTCCTTGTAGCAGGGAGTATGGGAGGGGGCGAGTATGGAAACTACCATGAGGAGGACAGAGATTGAGCGCGGCGGAGGGGGAGGATCATTACTGCCCCAGCGAGAAACCCGCCCACATGGGCCCACCATGCCACTCCTCCGCCAAAACTCGCGGCAGCGGCGACCATGCCGTTAAGCAATTGCAGGAAGAACCAAAAAGCTAAAAACACCACAGCCGGTAGGGTGACAATTTGAATGAAAATGAAGATTGGCAGGATCGTCACGATACGAGCGCGGGGAAACAGGACGAAATATCCGCCCATCACGCCGGCAATGGCGCCGCTGGCCCCAACCACGGGGATACCGGACCGAGGTCCGGTTAGGTAGTGCACATAAGCCGCGATGAGGCCGCAGACCACGTAATAGAGCAAAAATCGACCTTTGCCTAAACGGTCCTCGACATTGTCACCGAAGATCCACAGCGTCCACATGTTGCCGATCAGATGCAGCCAGCCCCCATGTAAAAACATAGAAGAGAACATCGGGAGGAACCGGGCAGGGAGGTTCCAGGGCTGCTGATGCGAGACATGAAAATACACGGCTGGCACGAAGCCATAGTGTAAAAGGAACTGCTCCATTTGTGGTCCGAGTCCCAGCTCGTAGAAGAAGACGAGCACGTTCAAGGCTATCAGTGTCATGGTCGTGATAGGAGGAGTCTGAGAAGGGATGGTATCACGGAGTGGAATCATGAGCTGGAAGCACTATAAACGACGCCTCCAGGCCGGTAAAGAGAAACCGAGTCGAGTAATCGCACAAAATAACGGTACGGAAAGCGGGTAGGGGCTTGTCCCAACTTCCCAGCTATGCTTTCCTCCCTTGTCAGGTTTGCCATATCTACCATGACAGCTCTCGAAAATATGCCACAACCGGCCCTCGCCTTGCTAGGCGTTGTTCTCTTGGTGGTCGCGCTCGGGGTCGTCATCTATCTGGTGTCCTTGATGATCTCGGCTTTAATGCGCTCTTTTGGCGGAGTCTTTGAGCAAGCGATGTTCCATCGCTATAGTCTGCGCTGCGGGCACGGAGACGAACTCCTGGAGAAGGGCGACCTGGCTGGGGCAGTGCGGGTGTTTGCTGAAGCCTTTTTCTTGAAGCCCGTGCGCCGTGAGTCCTCGCTGCTTTCCGAGATTGCCAATTATCATACTGGCTTGCTGAGCCGACTGCTGACTATAGCGGATGAAATGGGGAAGGGGCGCGCCCGGTTGCCCTCCTTAGCTGATACCGATCGTTTGCTGGCTGAGCGGCTGGAAATTCATCTCGACTATTTCCGCACCCTCAAGCGCGGCGAGACCCAACACCTGCGCGAAATCGAGCGCAGCCTACGCGCTAATGAGGTACAAGTACGCGCTGCTATTGGACGCTTGATCGAAGAAGTCCGCTCGTCCGAAGAACGGGTGCTGTATCATTAGATGGCTGTTAGCTGTTAGCGATTAGCTCTTAGCCAGAGATGGCAGAGACAAAGCTAGTACTACGTCCGAGTGATTCTGATGAGTGTCATTCTGAGGAGCGAAG
>JACQEL010000715.1 GCA_016200595.1 Deltaproteobacteria bacterium | reverse complement strand
TCCTCCTCTGTAGGGGCGAATCTTGTATTCGCCCCTACACTCGATTTCAGGCCTCACCCAAATCAAATTCGCTATAATCACCCAAGAGTTCCTCTCATGCGACGGTCATGTCCTGTCCGGTTACCGCCTTATTCCTGAAGCAAGGGGGTTTCGCGCCTGGGCATACTAGGGGGACCTTGCGCATGGGTTCTTGGAGAGAACTATCTGTTGGTTTCCAAGTGCGGCAAAGCCTTTTGCTGTTGATTGATCTGTCAGGGAGGGGCGCCGTGTGATTTCATCATCGCGAGCATGTAGGACGAGACACACTCTCCTTCTCGGCCGCGGACGACCCGTTTGCCGGTAAGTGGTCCTCGCTGACTGGTGATCACCGTGCACTGCCGTTCCCCTTGCCCGCCGTCGTAGTACAGAACAACCCAGTCGTGGGTTTTGCCCAACTGGTGCGCTCGTGCCGTGTTGGAAAACAACACCGTATAGTGGCACTCGCCGCGCTGGGTATGGAGCACGGGCAACCAGGCCGCGCCGCTGGGATTGAAACGTCGCGGGGCAATTCTCTGCAGCTGGCCTGCCGCCGCTTTGTCTCGATACTCACGATCCACGTCCAGGAGTTCTGCAATCGGAGGTTCATCAGCCGCCACCAGCCGGACCGGCGCTCGCACGCGCCCGAGCCGTGTGGCTAACGAATCCATGATCCCTGCCAGCTTCTTCTCCCCGATCCCAGCGAGGTTGGTCAAGCGACCGTCGTGCGCCGCCGCCTCTAACTCTTCAAGCGTGTCAATGCCCAGATCATGATGCAGACGATCTGCTAGCACCGGGCCGATCCCGGGAACCGACGCGAGCAGTGACTCGGGGTCAGCCTCGCCTCGCAGGCGGGCGAGGATCGACAACTTGCCAGTAAGGACCACCTCGCGGATTGAGCGGGCCAAGCTCTCGCCAATACCCGGGAGCCGACGGAGACCTTCCTCGCCTTCTTGCCGCAGCATCTCGGCCACTGGCCGATCCAGGCGACGCAAAATTTCCGCGGCGTGACGATACGCCTGAACCCGGTAGGGGTTGGCCCCTTGTTCATTCAGTAGCCACGCTACCTCTTCAAGGCGGCGGGCGATCTCGGTGTTCTGCATCTCTCTGCATCTATAAGTAGGACATCAACTCTACTTGGTCTCGCTCCGCCGTGTGGTCGAGGCGAATATCTGCATGGCCATTCCTCCTGTCTCACGATCTGCTATGAAGAGCAAAGGTGGGGCCAGACACAACGTCGGCCTTTTCTGGTAAAAGAGTCATAGCTACGAGTAGGGAACAGGTTCTCCGGTAAGGATTTTGCTCCAGAGCAGGGCAGCGATTGAGTCACTATGTGTGGAAAGGAGTAGGTACTATGAGGTCTTATAAACGAATTGTGATTGGCGTAGCCGCAGCGGCGCTACTGGCAATTGGGAGCTTCGGATGTGCGGAGAAACAGCCTCCAGGGCCAGACCCGTGGGTAACCGCGGGCCAGCAAACGAATGCCGCAGCGAGCCGGGCTGACGCTGCGGCAGGTCGGGCTGAGGCCGCGGCGGGTCGGGCTGAGGCCGCGGCAGCCAGGACCGAGACTGCGGCCAAACGGGTTGAGGATGCGGCAGCAAGAGTGGAAGCTAGCGTGACGAGAACTATGAAGAAATAACCTTCCTGACGATGTGAGGCGGCCGTTGATGAACGGCCGCCTCACAGAACCGGGTGCAGATCAAAATATTGGCAGGCTGGTGACTCCCTGTCTGCGTGCTTTGACAAGCTCAGCACGAACGGAAAGTTCCCCACGCCTTTACTCCCCAGCCCCGTTCGCCCTGAGCCCGTCGAAGGGTGAACGGCGGGGTGGCAGGCAACTCTGACTGAATTACCACGAAATTGTTATGCACCCCACAGAACCAGTCTCACGGCGATGTTGCCCTGGTAACCCCTGAGCTGTACACACAGGGTATCTCTTTGTGAAGATCAGAGAGGGCAACGGCCGAACATGGGACTGACAAGTATTGAGGACCTGACCAGTGAATCAGTCGTCTCACCCTGGCAGGTGCGCCGCGGGTTAGGTCCCTGCACCCACTCTTGTTGTTCCGGATCGTAGGTTAATCGAGGTCGGCCTGCCGTCTCTTCCCAGATTGCGATCCACCCTTCCGCCCAATCGCGGACATATGCAGCCGGTCCCTGCTGATGCTTCGGCCACCTTTACGGCCGGCCTCTCGCGCCTCCTCAATCGTGAACCGGTGGGCGACACCCCGCGCCTGGGCGGTTTGCCCGCCCTGCCGGGCAATTTCTCTGCGCCTCTCTGTGGTCAGAGACGCAAATCCTCGTTTACGTGGTGACGTGAGCGGAATTTCTAAGAGTCTTTCCATTTCTAATGGTCTTTCCAAGGTGTCCATAGTTGTTATTCTCCTGTTGTCTTTCTCTAGGATTCTGCGAGGAGAGAGACTGGGGGCGGAAAGCAGAAAATCTACTATAGGAGACGAAGAAAGGGCGAAAAAATTCGAGGGTGCCTGAACAAAGCTCCCTCTCCGTTCTCCGCCTTTCTCTGAGGTAAAGGGAATGGAGAAACCCGTATGACCAGTCGTCAAGGACTTCCTGTTAAGCCGTCGTTTTCTTACGAGTCTTCACGATGTGCACTGTGCTCGCCTGCGGGCCCGCATCTCCTGCCTCTTCAGCGAAACGCACCTCTGTGCCAATCTCCACATGGTCAAAGCCAGGCTCTAAGACACTGTTGCGATGGAAATAAATTTCCCGCCCATCGGGCGTTTCCACAAAACCATAGCCTTCATGGGGAAACAGTTTACTAATGTGGCCCTGCAACAGAGCCTCTTCATGGGCTTTCACCGCGCCACGCTGATGGCGGACATAATCCTCTACGCGGCGGCGCATAGCATCAAACGAGTCGCGAATCGCGACGGAAAGATCCTCAGCGTCTTGATGATTGACCACCAACTCGGCCCCGGGCACGGTGAGGTCAATCCGGACATTATACGGTCCACCCTGGCGGTGATGCCCGACCGGGGCCTCTATAACCACCCGGCAGCGCATGATGCGGTCGTAGTACAAATCCAGCCTCGCGGCCTTCTCGCGGATTTCCGCTTCAACGGCTGCGGAGAGGGGGAAATCCGGTGTGGTAATTTGCAGCGGTAGCTCCATATGCATTTTCTCCTAAGGGCAGAACTGGTGTTGTTTTTCTCTACTGCAGTAGCAAATGGCTTGCCGCCACCTGGAGAGCAGTTTGCGCTGACATTTCCAGGAGGATTGCAGAGAGGATTTCCCCTGTGTTCTCATACTTGTGATAGGACCAGATTCCTCTCGGAGACGGGCAAGACCTGCGCCGCACGGTAATGTGCCTTGGGTATAGAAATTGCGGGTAAATTCCCATTTTCGAGAAAAATGGCGGGCAAATTTCACACAAATGAAAATGATTGCGAACAGCAAAGGAGAATACTCTGGCACTGCCGTTGCTGGAAGGAGGATTCGCTCATTGCGGACCAACACAGACGTGAACGCCGCTCAAATCCGCGTCCACACCAAGAACGCTATCGTGACCTTAGAGGGACTGGTGGCCAATGACACGGAAAAAGACATGGCAGAGTTCGATGCTTGGTATGTGTTTGGGGTGGACAAGGTCATCAACGCACTCGTCGTGCGAGAATAGCAGAGGAGGGGGAAAGCAATGTCACTGACAATCTTTGCCGGTTCCGCCAACCTGCTCTTGGCCGAGGCCATTGCCGAGACGCTCGGGCTACGCTTGGGGAGCGTGGTCGTGCAGCGCTTCCCCGATGGTGAGTTACATATCGAGATCCAAGAAACCGTGCGCGGCCACGATGTTTACCTCATCCAGCCTACCAGCCCGCCGGTGGCGGCACATCTCCTCGAACTCCTCTTGCTCACTGATGCCTGCCGCCGTGCCGGTGCGGCCCACCTGACCGCCGTCATGCCGTATTTCGGCTACGCGCGCCAGGACCGCCGGGCCAGCGGCCGGGAACCCGTCGGCGCGCGTCTGATCGCAGATCTCCTGCAGACGAGCGGATTGCACCGTGTCATCGCAGTTGACTTACATACCACCGCTCTGGAGGGATTCTTCCCGATTCCTGTGGAACATCTGAGTGC
>JACQEL010000039.1 GCA_016200595.1 Deltaproteobacteria bacterium | reverse complement strand
CTCAGCCTTCTACCTATTCTGCTTCCGGGACACCTGACTTGGACATGGGGGTTTCGTACCGGCGTGCGGCAAGCGCCCCCTATGACATCCCTAGAGCCAGGGGTAGTATCTCGCAACACGCCGTGAGGGGAGGTGGGATTATGGGTAGGGAAAGCATTTCGGTCATTATTCCGGTGCTGAACGAAGCCGCCGCGCTGCCGGAACTGATGCAGCGCACAGAGGCGACGCTCCAATGCCACTCGCGCCCCTATGAGATCATTATCGTTGATGACGGCAGCCAAGACGAAACCCCCGCCGTACTGCGAGCCCTCGCGGCCGAGTATCCTTATCTTCACGTCGTGCGCTTCCGTCGCAATTACGGCAAAGCTGCAGCCTTGTCTGTAGGGTTCGCTCGTGCCACAGGCGAGTTCCTCATCACTTTAGACGGAGACCTCCAAGATGCGCCCGAGGAGATCCCGCGTTTGCTTGAGCGGCTGATCAACAAGTCCGATGTCGTCTGTGGCTGGAAAAAGGAGCGTCAGGACCCCTGGACGCGGATACTGGGCTCGCGGCTCTTCAATGCCGGGACGCGGTTACTGACTGGGCTGAAGCTGCATGATATGAATTGCGGTCTCAAAGGCTATCGCCGCCAGGTCGTGCAGGAGTTGCGGTTATATGGTGAGATGCACCGGTTCACCCCGGTCATTGCCCGTCAGCGTGGATTCACTATCAGTGAAATTCCGGTCCAGCATTTTCCTCGGCGCTATGGTCGCTCGCGCTACGGCTGGTCGCGACCCTTGAGTGGGTTGTTCGATCTGATCACCCTCCTCATGCTCGGACGCTATACGTACAAGCCACTCCATTTCTTCGGCCTCTTTGGTCTCGGCTGCGAGCTGGTGGGGTTCCTCATCACGCTGAATCTCGGCCTCAACTGGTTACAGGGATATTGGATCGGCAATCGGCCGCTCTTTCTCGTGGGCATCTTTTTCCTGCTTACCGGTATTCAATTTATTGTCTTCGGCCTGCTGGCAGAGCTGTTTATCTATTCGAGTACACGCGGCGAAGATTACGGCATTGCCGAGGTCATCGAAAACGTGCCACACTCTAGCGAGACGGCGGTGGTACGCCAGATTCGCTGAGAGCAGGTCCCCTCGCGCCGCTATGCGTTTCGTCCTTGTCGGTCCGTCGGCTCCACTCCGTGGGGGCATTGCCATTGATAATGATGCCTTGGCCCAGGCCTTAGTCCAAGTTGGACATACGGTCACGCAGCTCAGTTTCAGCCGCCTCTACCCTACCCTGTTTTTTCCTGGTCGCAGTCAATACGATGTCACTGCAGCAGTTGGGTCAGCACGGGCACAGCCCTGTATCGACAGCCTCAACCCCCTCAGCTGGTGGCGCACGGCACGTACGATCGCACGCGTGCAGCCACACCTCGTCACGTTCCAATGGTGGCACCCGTTCTTTGCGCCGTGTTATGCGGCGATTATGGCTCGCGGCAAGCGCCTTTTCCCCTCAGCCTCACATGTCTTAATTTCCCACAATACGCGGCCGCATGAGCCACTGCCCGGCCAGGACGCGGCCGTGCGGCTGGTGGCACGGCACTGCGATGGCGTTATTGTTCATTCTCATTCCGAGCAGGCTCTGATGACTGCGGTGGCTCCCGGTACAGTCGTGCGCCTTGTCGATTATCCCTTGCTCCCGACGCCCCAGGCCTTACCGGCACGGGAGGCAGCCCAGCAGCGTCTGGGTGTCTCAGGCCGGGTGCTGCTCTTCTTCGGCTACATCCGCAAATACAAAGGGGTTGATCTGTTGCTGCAGGCGCTCGCACAGGTGCCGGCGGAGCTGGCGGTGAGCGTGCTCGTCGCTGGCGAGTTCTACGATCCTCTGGCATCGTATCAAACTCTCATCCAGGACCTGGGCCTCGCAGATCGTGTCCGCATCATCGATCGCTATATTCCCGAACCGGAATGGCCAGACTTGTTCGCCGCCACTGACGCCCTTGTGCTTCCCTACCGCGCAGCTTCACAGAGTATGTCGATTGCCCTGGCTTATGGGTTTGGCAAGCCGGTCATTGTCTCACGTGTCGGCGGGCTCGCTGAGGCAGTTGTAGATGGGCGCACTGGCTTGATTGCTGAAGCCGAACCCGCAGCGTTAGCTCTGGCAATTCAGCGTTTGTATACCGAATTCCTCCGTAGTCCGTACCAAGAGCACCTCGCAGCGCGACGACACCAGCTTGGCTGGGAGCCGTTCATCCACCTGTTGGAAAACTGGAAGGACCCGGCTGGGCAGGAAAGCCAGGCTGCGGTATGATGCCGCCGGTCTGCACATTGAGGAGGGACAATCTATGAGCACGCCGTAGCTGATTCAGTTGTACATGTCTCCTTGGTCCGAAAGGGCTCGCTGGGCATTCGAGTTCAAAGGAGTAGCGTATGACAAACAGGACTATCAGATTGGTGCCGGCGAAGAAGAACTCAAGAAGCTGACAGGCCAGGCTCAGGTACCAGTATTACTGGTGAATGATACAGTCACGCCTGATTCGACCGCTATTCTCAACTGGCTGGAGGAACAAAAACCTCAACCTGCCCTTCTGCCCGCCTCGGACAAAGAACGCGCGGAAGTGATGCTGTGGGAAGAGTTGATGGACTGGGTGTTGGGACCGCAAGGTCGGGTGCTCATTCTCGGTAAGTTTTTGAGCTCGGACGACCCACAACTGCGCCAGGGTGGACAGTTTATGGGCCAAAAATATCAATACTCACCATATGCCGAGAAGCATGCCAAAGTAGCAGTGGAACGAGTGCTGACGATTCTCAAACACTTCTTGGCTGGGCGCGACTACTTAGTAGGAACGAACTTCTCTCGCGCCGACCTCACCACCGCCAGTATGTTGGCAGTCATTAATCCCCCGCCGGACGACTTATTCTTTTTCCCAGCACCAGCGCGGGCGGGGTTTACCGATCCGCTCGCTCAGCGTCCAGAGTTTGCTCCAGTCTTCGCCTGGCGCGATCAGATTTATCGCAAGCACCGCGGCGGGCCGGTAAAACCGTAGCGGACCAAGGCTTCAGCACTCAGCACTCAGAAGGAAGAGAGAAAGAAGGCAGGCCGGAATAAGCGGAGCGTTTCCGACACAGACGAGCACGCCGGGAACGGCCTGCGGCCTTATCCCGGCCTACGACTGAGTCTGTCACAGTGATTTTGCTGTAGGATCCCAGAGCTTTGCACCTCAAACTCACTCTCGAGTACGACGGTACGAATTACCACGGCTGGCAATTGCAGCAGAATGCTATGACGCTGCAGGGGACGCTCGAAGCAGTCTTGGCGCGGCTTGGTGGGGAACCCGTGCGTGTTCGTGTGGCCGGCAGGACCGACGCTGGAGTCCACGCCCTTGGGCAGATAGCTTCCTATAAGAGCGAAAAGATCGCAGATTTCCAGCGCCTGCAGCGTAGCCTGAATGCGCTCTTACCATCGGATATAGTTGTCACTCGCATTGAGGAAGTCCCTGACACTTTCAATCCACGCCGTGACGCTCTCAGCCGCAGGTATCTGTATCGTATTTGGAATCAGCCTTGGCCTTCGGCCATCTGGGCACGTTATTCATGGCATATCCCCTTCCCCCTCGATCGTGCGGCCATGGACCGGGCGGCGGCGTTACTCAGCGGAGATCACGACTTCTCCTCATTCCAGGGCAGCGATTCGGTCGAGCATAATCCGCTTCGTACAGTCCTGCGCAGCACGGTTCTGTGCAGCCATGAGTTTCTGGTGTATGAGGTCGAGGCACGTTCATTTTTACGCCATATGGTACGCAATATCGTTGGTACACTGGTCGATGTCGGTCGTGGGGCACTGAGCGTGGAGGACTTTGCCCAGATCTTAGCCGCCCGTGATCGCACGCGCGCAGGATTAAACGCCCCGCCGCAGGGACTTTTTTTAGTTGAAGTGAAGTATTAAAGGTCAAAAGCTGCCAAGTGCAGAATGCTGACCGTCAGGTGGTCTACATCCTTTTTCCTTTGCTCAAAGCGGATCTGCAGTTTACTGACACACAGCTCGGGGCTCTAGGCGCTCTCCCCTTCGCCTTGTTTTACAGTTTTATGGGCATCCCGCTCGGCTGGGTGGCTGATCGCTGGTATCGCATTCGCCTGATTACGCTGGGCCTGACGGCCTGGAGCGGGCTGACCACTTTATCTGGCATGGCGAGCGGGTTCTGGTCTCTTTTTGTCGTCCGCGTCGGTGTCGGCATCGGCGAATCGTCCTGCGCACCAGCCGGGCAAACTATTCTCAGCGACTACTTCCCCCCAGCCAGGCGGTCCACGATTCTGGCCATGTTCAATTGCGGCGTACCGATTGGCCACGGGTTGGGCTTGTATCTCGGCGGGTATATCGCCCAGCACTGGGGCTGGCGCTGGACCTTTTATCTCCTAGGCATTCCTGGTCTCTTACTCACGCTGTTGGTCGCAAACCTCAAAGAACCGCTGCGCGGGCAAATGGATGAACAGTCCAGGGCAACACCAAGCAAGACCTCGCCCGGCGCGGTCAAACAGCTCCTCGCCGTGATCCGTGCTACACCAACCCTGCGCTGGCATTTTGCTGGAATGGCACTGATCGGGTTTGCCGTGAATGGTGCCGCAATCTGGTTGCCGACGTTCTTAGTACGGGTGCGCGGCATGAGCGTGGAGACCGCGGGCGAAATATCTGGGCTGAGTGCGATCGCTGCCGGATTCCTCGGTACCTTTCTCGGTGGAGTGCTGGCTGACCGTTGGCTGACCCGCCGCAAGAATGCACGCATGTTTATCCTGGTTGTGCGTAGCCTGTTGGTCATTCCTTTCCTCTTCGGCATGTTCTTTATCCCTTCGTCCGGGTTGCTGGTGGCAGTCATCGTTGCCGGCAGTTGCGTCAGCGCGGTCTGGTTCGGCCCCGCTTCAGCGGTCGTGCATGATTTGGTCGCCCCCGAGATTCGTTCCATGGCCGTAGCCGTGTATGTACTGTGCATTAATCTCGCGGCAGGGGCCTCGCCCATTATCATCGGCAAGCTCACCGATCTCAGCGGGGATCCGCTCTTCCTGCAATATGCCCTGCTCATTTCGCCGGCAGGTGACCTACTCGCAGCCGTGTGCCTCTACTGCGGCTCGCGACACCTGGTTGCCGACCTGCAAGCACGAGCACAGACGGCGGTCGCGGCGTGAAAAGAGTCTAGGGTCGCGGAGAGTCTAGAGTCTGAATTGATTCTTGTTCCTCTGACCCTTTCCCCTTTTCCCCATTTTTCCATTTTCCCTCTTGCCTGTCCCCAGCGGCGGGCATTGACACTGCAACCATCTTCACAGACAAGAATGGCTCGTGGACTTACTCCAAGACATTCGGACTGC
>JACQEL010000699.1 GCA_016200595.1 Deltaproteobacteria bacterium | reverse complement strand
GCCTGCATCGCCAGCAGGCCGCTGCCGGCTTGTATCGCCACCAGTTTCTTCAGGGGGCGGATGTCAATTGTGCTCTCAGCACTGATCTGCGCCATGCGCTCTGCCACGTGAGCACGAATCTCCTCTGCCCTGCCTGCTTCGCCGGCCTCTTGCGCCAGCCGATAGACTTCCCCCAGGTAAAGAGCCGGATGAAAACTGCGACAAACTGTGGCGTCAAAAGCCTGGGCGCGCGAGGCTTTCTGCCCATAGGCCGGCGCGGCAATTGCGTTTCGCTGTGCGGCCAAGCGCTTCGGGGTCCTGCGCAGGTACTCGGCCACCGAGCGAAAGAGGCGGTTGCGCGGCAGTTTGTCCTGGAGCGCCACGAAATGCGTTTCGATCACCCGTAAGGTTGCCTCAGTGCGGCGCATCCCTTCAGCTATAGCCTCACGACGAGTGATTTCTGCCGGTGTGTCGTCTTCCAGTGCAGGATCGGTATAGTAGGGGAGTTCACATACCAGTGACAGTCCAGCGGGGACTAATTTTTTCAGGTAGTCATCCGAACTGGTGCCGGTGGCGATATAAGGGGCCGGGTCTTCACCCAGGTTTTTCTCCAGGAAGTCATAGCCCTCCTGCACGCCGAAGAGTGGATAGATACCCTGGTCCCAGGCTTGGATATACGGCACCTCGGGTTCGCCGCGATGGAGAGGGAGTTCATGGGCAGCTACCAGCCGGTGCAATTGCGGGAAGAGAGCGGGGAGGTGGCGGGAGAGATAGAAATATACTCCGCAGAAGCTCGCATTGTGCAAGCTGTAAAAAAAGCTGGGCCGGTACTGTTCCATGAGGCGCATCACCGCCTGCGTTTCCGCCGGGGGATTGGTGAAGTGCAAAGTTTTGTAATGAATCGGAAAGCCCCACTCTACCTGCTCGTCCTGGGGGGGGCGGTAGTAATTAAGGGCATATTTAAGTGGTGAGAATGACCCTTTTAACCAACCCGCATTGAGAGCCAAGCCGTCCGGGTCGGACACCTTCACAACCAGAAAGGTATAATCCAATTCCTCCCGCAGGTCCCGACGCTCGCAGAGTACGCGGCTGAGGAATTCCAGGGTCAGAGTGCCGATCGGCTCGTTGGGATGGGGTACACCGAGAAAGAGTGCAGTGCGTGATCCGTGACCAATAGTGAGCAGTTCGATTGGCCGCCCTTCGCTAGAAGTGCCTACCACTTGCAATCGGGCAACCTGGGGAAACTCCTCGACCAGCCGGACAGAACTTTGGTGCAGTTCTTCTGGGGTGAGAAACTCCTGATAGTGAGGAACCGTTCGCAGAATTTCGCTGACGTCCATTGCGCCTCCGTTGTCTCCCGTCCACAGATGCATCAAGTGGCAGGTTGGGTCAATGAGTGGAGTGGCGATCTTCATTCCTTCAAGATCAGTAATGTTCCGAACGCTAAGATTCAGTGTGCCACGGGCAGCTGGCTGCCCGTGTGGTACGGTTGCACTGGCGGGCCATCCCAATACTGTCCGGAATAAATTTGCTCTGTTGTGCGCCGGAGGCGTAATTTTGGAGTGCGCCAGCCATGCTGGCGCTTTGTTGGGCTGAAGCATGGCTTCAGCCCAATACCGTGCGAAGCCATGCTTCGCACGGCAAAAGCGGGAGCGTGGTTCCCGCACTCCAAAGGGCAAAGCCCCAGTCTTGGGCGCGAGACAGAAAAATTTCCCGGACAGTATTGGGACCAGCCGTCAGTGGCACCCAATATGACGGTTACCGATTGTGTTCGTCAAAGTTCAGTAGCGATGGCTTCCTAGCCTCATGACTACAGACGCGTTACAATTGTTGCCCAACCTAGCACTGAGGTAAAAGCGAATGACGACCCTGCATGCTCAATTGATCGGTGATAAAGCGGTATTGCCCCGGGCTGAGTTCGAGCGACTCGTGGAACTAGCGCGACGGAGTGAAGAGGTCGAATTGCAAACGGATGAAGAGGATGTGCCGACTGTGGGCATTCTGCGTCTAGCAGAAGAGGGCGGGGCGTTTGATTGGCTGGCCGAAGAAGAAGATCTCTACACGGCAAACGACTTGAAAGTACGCTACCGATGAAACGCGGTACGGTCGTGTTAACTCCTTTCCCATTTACCGACTTGTCAGGTCAAAAAGTACGCCCTGCAGTTGTAGTGTCACGTTCAGATCGTCCAGGGAGTGATGTCCTATTGGCCTTCATCACCACGCATCGAGGGCCTCCATTGTCGGCGACGGACTTGCTCATTGAGGACTCACACCCAGACTTCGGGCGTACTGGCCTGAAGCGGAGTTCAGTCATCAAGTTAGACAAATTGGTCACGGTGGAAACTACCATCCTCTTGGGTGAACTGGGAGAATTGTCCGAGATTCTCCTACGGGAAGTAGATAAAAAACTTCGGTATGCACTGGAGCTTTAATCTGCTCGATGAGCGAGTGCGAATATTCAAAAGGGTCGTTACCTCGAGTCAGCCCTGAAGCTCAACGCCCATAGTAGGTAATCATGTTCGACCCACTTCACATCGACCAACATGATGCGCTCTACCCACCTGTGCTTCGTACCTATCTGAATGACCGCGCCCCTATGACCATCACGGCGCGAGGGAATCTCGATATTCTCCAGCAAAAGACGCCTGCTCCTCTCGTTGCTCTGTTCTGCTCCGTACAATGCTCCAGCGCCATCATCTTACAGACCTATGCACTTGCTCATACCCTGTGCGAGGCTGGGGTAACGGTCATTAGCGGCTTTCACTCACCACTGGAAAAGGAATGCCTGAACGTGCTGCTCGACGGCACGCAGCCAGTCATTGTTTGCCCTGCGCGTAGCATTGAACGCTTGCGCTTACCTGCTCACTGGAAAGCCGCGCTCTTACAAGATCGGTTGTTATTGCTCTCGCCTTTTGCTGAACCACAGCGCCGTGCCACCGTGGGCCGCGCTCAGGCGCGCAATGAATTCGTGGCTGCGCTTGCCGATGTTTTGCTCATTACCCATGCTACTCCTGGCGGCAAGACTGAACGGTTCTGCCACACCATGCGAACTTGGGGTAAGCCGCTGTTGGCCTTAGAGAGTCACGACAATGCTCACCTTTTTGCCCTTGGGGCTTTTCCCCTCCGGCCTGATACCCTCATGCCCCTCCACATTTCTGCAGGAATCGCGTAAGAAAAAAACATGGCAACAGAACGCTCGACTCCCTTGAAAAGCGGTACCAAGCTGGTCATCGGCCTTTTGGCTCTAGGCATAGTCCTAGTCATCATCTCGCGAGTTTACCGCGTGCCCCCCGACGATGAGGTACAGGACCTTTTGCAACAGCAGGGAGTGCCGGCGGCGCGCCAGGGCATAACCCTCTCGCGGGAGGGGAGAAAACTTTTGCCCGTCGAAGAGCAACACGAAATGGATGCTCTGTACGCCGAAGCCTTCCAAACTTTAATGCCTGAAGAACGGACACGGCTCCAGGCGCTAGCGCAGAAGGGTTCAGCAGCAAACGATAGCGAGATGGCTGAAACTGGTGAGTTAGTGAAAAAGGCCCTGCGCTCCTTGCCCCCAGATAAGCTGCAACGACTGGGAGCGTTGATCGAAAAGGCGGTGCGCTTACAACTTGCCCGTCAGAAGTCTGCGGCGGCGACAGAACAGCAGTAAGAATTGCGGAGTGTGGATTGCGGAATGCGGATTGAAGACCAAAAGAAGGCAATAGGGACTTGGTTAGGTGCTTTGTTTTTCTTCTGCTTTCCGTGCGCTTGTCCTGTGTGGGGTGCGGGCGCGGATGCGACCACGCTGTCCGGGATTGAAGGATTCCGCGTTGAGGTTGGGGCACTGAGTAGGGCTGCGCTGGCACTGGGGATCGATGAAAGCCGCTTGCAGATCTTCACCCGTGAGCATCTGCGGCGGACAAATATCTCTGTTGGTGATTTTCCTGCCATCCTCACCATCTCGCTGCGCACGGTTGAACATCCGACCGCAGTGCTGGCATATTGCCTGGAGGTCGAAGTGCGGCAGGTTGTCCACATAACCCGTACAAGCCAGATCCAGCTGCTCGCCCCCACTTGGGCGAACGGTACACTGACAATGGTCACCCGCACCAGCCTCGTGCGCAGTGTCGAAGGCGCCCTGGCTGGCTTGCTGGACGATCTGGCGCGCGATTATCGACTGGTGAATCAGAATCCTTAGCAAGTAAAACGTAAAGCGTAAAACGTAACCCACAACTGCAAGTGTTACTAAGTACAATGTGCAGACCGTCCACGCAGTGAGAGCACCGTATGAAGTTTTCTGAAGTGGTCGAACACGCTAGCGCCCTACTCCAACGCAAGGGGCGACTCTCGTATCGGACCCTGAAGCTGGAGTTCGACCTCAGCGATGAACAGCTTGAGGCGTTGAAGGAAGAGTTGATCGAGGTACAAGAGCTCGCCGTTGACAAAGACGGCAAGATGTTAGTGTGGACCGGGGCTACATCGGTTGCCAGTTCTCAGTTGTCAGTTGCCAGTTCCCCTCAACCCCTGCTCCGCAGACTCCGAACCCCGAACTCCGCACGTCCCAGCCCCCAATTTCCTACACGCCAGCGCATCTGGCCGACAAAATCCTCCAATCGAAGTCGGCCCTCGAAGGCGAGCGCAAACAGGTGACGGTGCTGTTCGCCGATGTGAAAGGCTCGATGGAGCTGGCCGAACAGCTCGATCCGGAAGAATGGCACCAGATCCTGGATCGCTTCTTTGCCATTCTTACCGATGGCGTGCATCGCTTCGAGGGCACGGTGAACCAGTACACCGGCGACGGCATCATGGCGTTGTTCGGTGCGCCGATCGCTCACGAGGATCACGCGCAGCGCGCTTGCTATGCGGCGCTGCAACTGCGTGATGAGATTACCCGCTATGCCACCGAGGTGAAGCGCGCGCATGGCGTCGGCTTCTCGACGCGCATGGGCCTCAACTCTGGCGAGGTGATCGTCGGCAGGATCGGTGACGATCTGCGCATGGACTACACGGCGCAGGGCCATACGGTTGGCTTGGCGCAGCGGATGGAAGCGCTGGCCTCTCCTGATTCGTGCTACCTGAGCGTGGCGACGGCGCACCTGGTGGCGGGCTTCTTTGCCCTCGACGACCTGGGTACGTTCCAGGTCAAAGGAGTGTCTGAGCCAGTCGGTGTCTTTGAGCTGCGCGGCGCCGGTGCGCTACGCACGCGCTTCGAGGTGGCGCGCGCCCGTGGGCTCTCGCGCTTTGTTGGCCGCGACGCCGACATGCAGGCCCTGGAGGCCGCCTTGGCGCAAGCGCACGCCGGCAACGGCCAGGTCGTGGGCATCGTTGCTCCGGCGGGCACCGGCAAGAGTCGCCTGGGATTCGAGTTTCTCGAACGCTGCCGGGCGCGCGGACTGACCGTCAACGTGGGTCGCGCGGTCGCCCACGGCAAGAACCTTCCCTTCCTGTCGATGCTCGAAGCGTTCCGCAGCTACTATGGCATCACCGACGCCGATCCCGACCGCGTCGTGCGCGAGAAGATCGCCGGCCGATTCCTGCTGCTCGACGAGAGCTTCCGCGAGCTACTCCCCGTCGTATTCGAGTTCTTCGGCGTGGCCGATCCGCAACGCCCCCCGCCGCGCATGGATCCCGAGGCGAAGCAGCGCCAGCTCTTCGCGGCCTTGCGCAAGGAGGTGCGCGATGGGAACGTCGGGGGCCAGCTCGTCACGCTGAT
>JACQEL010000698.1 GCA_016200595.1 Deltaproteobacteria bacterium | reverse complement strand
GGAGTATGTCGCGCGGCAACCAGAATTGCGTGGTCAGTTGCTGACCATACAGGAGGCACTGGTTCAACATTATTCTGGTGTTATCACCGACCAGACCCCGGCCGATCCCCTGGAAGAGCTTATCGCCGGATTCCCCATGACAATTATCCAGATGCATATGATCCGTTTACAGCGGATGGGACTCTTGTGATATGCCATTAAAAGGGAACCTTGCCGGGCAATCGCGGCGCAGTCTTTTCGCGTAGGAGGGAACACCATGCGATGGATCACTCGTCTCCTCTGGGTTATGACCTGCGGTTTAGGAGCTTGGGCTATCGGCTTGATCGCTCTCCATCGGGGAGAGAGCATTAACGCGATCTGGTTCGTGACCGCAGCGGTGTGCGTTTACGCGATTGGTTACCGGTTCTACAGCAGTTTTCTGGCGGCCAAAGTCCTCACCCTTGATGATGCTCGTCTGACTCCGGCCGAGCGGCGCAATGACGGTCGAGACTTCGTCCCCACTAATCGTTGGGTAGTCTTCGGTCACCACTTTGCCGCGATTGCCGGCCCTGGCCCTCTTATTGGTCCAACCTTAGCGGCCCAGTTCGGCTATCTTCCGGGAACACTGTGGATCTTAGCCGGTGTCGTCTTGGGCGGTGCGGTCCAGGATTTCTGTGTGCTGAGTGGCTCCCTCCGGCACGACGGAAAGTCCCTGGGGCAGATGGCCAGAGAAGAGATCAGTCCCTTAGGGGGTTTTATCGCCCTGTTGAGCATCTTAATGATTATCGTCATCCTCATCGCCGTCCTAGGACTGGTGGTGACCAACGCCCTTAAAAGCAGCCCTTGGGGAACGTTCACTGTCGGTGCCACTATCCCGATTGCCCTGCTGATGGGCTGGTACATGCGGCTGCTGCGGCCGGGAAAAATCCTGGAGGCGACCCTCCTCGGGCTGGTGTTGCTCATGCTAGCTCTGGTTGGTGGCCGTTGGGTTGATCAACATCCCCTACTGTCCTCCTGGTTCACTTTCACTGGACCAGAGATCGCGATCATGGTGATTGTCTACGGGTTCGCGGCTTCGGTCCTGCCGATCTGGCTGCTGCTCGCTCCGCGCGATTATCTGAGCACCTTCATTAAAATCGGCACGGTGGTCGCTCTCGCTGCCGGTATCATGGCCCTGCGGCCGGAGATTCATCTTCCGGCACTGACCCGGTTTGTCGATGGTACTGGTCCCATCTTTGCGGGTGGAGTTTTTCCGTTTGCCTTCATCACCATTGCTTGCGGGGCGATCTCTGGCTTTCACTCGCTCATTGCCTCAGGCACCACGCCCAAACTCCTGTGTCGCGAGACCGACGCGCAAATGATCGGGTACGGCGCTATGCTCATGGAGTCTTTTGTCGCCATCATGGCGATGATCGCCGCGGCTGCCTTGGAACCCGGTGTGTATTTCGCCATCAACAGCCCAGCCGGCGTGGTTGGTGCTACCGCACAGGCGGCCACTGCTACCATCACTGGCTGGGGTTTCCCGGTAAGCGTCGAGCAGATGAGCGTCCTCGCCCAAGACATCGGCGAAAAAACCCTCTTTGCTCGCACCGGTGGCGCACCTAGCTTAGCGGTGGGGATGGCCCATATCTTCTCCAACACTCTAGGTGGACGTGCAGTAATGGCACTATGGTATCATTTTGCCATCATGTTCGAGGCACTCTTTATCCTCACGACGCTTGACGCCGGCACCCGGGTAGGCCGTTTTCTGCTTCAAGATTTCTTGGGGCATATTTGGGCTCCGTTGGGACGGACGAGTTGGTATCCGAGTGTCATTTTTACCAGTGCGCTGATGGTAGGAGCCTGGGGATATTTTCTCTATCAAGGAGTGGTCGATCCCTTAGGCGGGATCAACAGCCTGTGGCCGCTTTTCGGTATCGCCAACCAACTCCTGGCAGCCATCGCATTGTGCGTGGTCACGACTATTCTCTTGAAAACCAGCCAGATCCGCTATGCCTGGATATCCCTGGCACCACTCCTCTGGCTTCTCGCTATCACTATGACTGCAGGATATCAAAAGATCTTCCACTCTTATGTGCGCATCGGTTTTCTTGCCCATGCCGCTGATCTGTCAGCGAAACTGGCTGCCGGTGCGATCCCGCCCGATAAGATCGCGGAAACGCAGACGTTGATCTTTAATGATCGTCTCGACGCCGCCATCACTGCGCTCTTTATGGTACTGGTGCTGGTAATCGTTGCCGAGTCCGCCCGGGAGTGGTACCGCGTGCTCAGTGGTAGAAGAGCCATGCCCGTAGCCGAATACGCCACAGCGGATTAAAAATCCTAGAGCACCTGCTATCCTTCCTTTGCCAATGTCACACGGACTCGAAACAGGATTCAGGCTGGATCGTCAGTGGTTCTGGTTACGAGGTGAAATGGAGCGCACGAAAAGACCCGCCCTCTTAGCCCTCGCCCAAGTTTTTGCCGAGGCTGGAGTGCCCTATGCGATCATTGATGGTATTGCGCTTCAGGTTCACCAGGCCGAGCCACGCACGACGCTTGATATCGATGTAGCCGTGGCTGCTTATGGTCAGATCCCTCGTGTACAGCTTGAAGCGGTTGGCTTTTCTTACACTGGGCGCTTCAGCCATTCCGAGAACTGGCTTGGGCCAGAGGGAACCCCGGTACAATTTACTGATGACCCGGCGCTGGCAAAGGCAATTACACGGGCCGAAGAAATAGAATTAGATGAGGTGCGCCTTCACGTCCTCAGTCGCGTTGACCTGCTCCACGAGAAACTCCGTGCTACTGCTGACCCAGCTCGCCGCCGCTCGAAACGCTTGCAGGACCTTGCCGATGCTCAGGCCCTCCTCGAAGCAACCCCAGCTTTGCTAGCAGAACTCACTCCCACGGAACAGGCCCTGCTTGACCGGTTGCCTGAGTAAGGTACGAAAAGTTTCTCCAGGTTAAGCTGGCGGTGGGCACTGCCCACCCTACACAACTGCACGTCCAAGAAAGTCTAGCACTGCTCGGTTAAACGCCTCCGGCTGGTCGATGTTCGCCGCGTGCCCGGCGTCGGGAATGATGACTTTCGTCGCCCCAGGAATCTTGCTGGCCATGTAGTCGGTCGCAGCTAGGAAGGGCTCATCCTTGGCACCGGCGAGAACAAGGGTGGGAACTTTGACCGACTCCAGAGAATTGATGACACGCGCATCACGTTGCGCCAGCATGCCACGTGCCGCGTGCGCTAGGCCTTGCGCTGAACGGTGATGGCTGGTTAATACTTCGGCACTGCGCCCTAAAGCTGCCAAGCCTTTGGTTTCGTACTCGCGTGCGGTCGCTTCAGACCGTTTGTTCCAGCCTGCCCGTGGCTCATCCCGCTTGTATCCTGGCCCGGTATCGAAGAGCATCAGTGCCTTGACACGCTGGGGATGGGCGAGATGAAAAGCGAGCGACATGTAGCCACCAAGCGACAAGCCGCCAATCACCGCTTGCTGGATACCATGAGTATCGAGTAACGCAGCCATATCCGCGACGGTCAACTCCTCCGAATATGCGGCAGGATCGTTTGGGCTGTCTGTCTGCCCATGACCACGCATATCCCACAGGATCAAGCGATAATGCTGCGAGAGTGCCGCGAGGTTCAGCTTCCACATCTCAGCGGTAGCGCTGTAACCGTTCGTGAGCAACACCGCGGGACCTGCACCATGCGCTTCGTAGTAAATTTGTACGCCATTTCTCTCAAGGGTTGGCATCGTTAGCCTCCATGTAACCAGGTTATGTTTGAGCGCAATTGTATTTTCTTACGTCCTTCCGCTAGCATTCCTACGAATGAACATCAATGGTCAGCGACCTGGATGAGTCCGTGCCGCCCTTATCCTCCATCGGCCTATGATCTTACCATGACGTGCCTAGCCGTCATTCTCTTGACAAGGGAGAGCGAATCTCGTATCGCCTCCTCAAGAGACTGTGCGAGTCCAGATGAATAATCATTCACTCGCTATACTACCTTGACAAAGGAGGAGAGACACACCCATGGCAACAAACCCGCAGGAATGGCGGGAGGAGACGGTACGGGTTGCTGGTACCGATCTCGTCCTGCTGCAGAGCGGCACGGGCCAACCAGTGCTCGTGCTACATGAGGAACTTGGACACCCAGGCTGGCTACGCTGGCATGCGGAACTCGCGCGTAACCACACAGTGATTCTTCCCCTGCATCCCGGTTTCGGCAAGTCGCCGCGGGTCGAATGGGTGAGAGGCATCCGCGATCTCGGCGGCTTCTATACACGCACACTACGCGAACATAAT
>JACQEL010000697.1 GCA_016200595.1 Deltaproteobacteria bacterium | reverse complement strand
TGAATTACCACGAAATTGTTATGCACCCCTCTTTTTCTGCTATGCACGAACCAACAGTTTATGAGCGAAACCTCCGCCATGCGCCTGTTCATCGTGGTCCTGCTTCTAAACCAAGCTGCAGGAGGTTGGTACACTCGGGGTAGCGTGCGCACAGCGCACGCTACGGCATTCAGGCTCGAATGCATGAGTGTATGAATCTCTTGCAGTTGGCGCTACAGCCGCTGCGCTTCTCCTGACGGTCTCTTTCTCTCTCGAGTATGCGCGCACGGCGATGCTGGATACTGGCCTGGTGAGCTTTGGGGTGTTGGCGCTGTACACCTTCCTTATGGCGCCTTCTCAAAGACCGAAATCAACGGCGTCTGTAACAGCATCCGGCCATACTGGGTCAATTCGGTCTCGAATGTCCCCGAAGAGCCGCGGCTCAGCAGAATTCCACCCACAGCTAAGACACGCACGATTTCTCTCAGCGCCCGCGCAAAAGTTTCCGCCGTCATCGGGATTTCCGGAGTGAACACGTTGGCCACGTAGGCAACCCGAATCGCGCCGTCAGCAATAGCACTAAGGTCACTGATAGTCCCGTGATGCAGACGAATGCGGGTCGGCAACAAAGCGGCTTCCGCCCGTAACGCCTGCAGCATTTGTGCTGCCTCAACAATGTGCTCGCCGATCCATTCGTAGGCATCCACGCGCTCAAGGGCAAATACCTGCAAAAGATCATAGGGCTCTAGCGCGTTCATGCCGAACCCCAGGCAGAGTCCTTGCGCTGGTCGATGAGTGCGGACTCCCTCCAACAGATCAACCCGGGCCAGCGCGCGCACCAGTCCGATGGCTTGGTTCAAGGCGGCAGTCGCGCGCCCACCTATACTTTCGCGCAGGCCAGGAACCTGTAAAAGCAGCGCAAAAGCCGGATCGTCACGCCATGGCGCTTGCGCATCCGTGTACAGTTCTCCTTCGAGGAAATCTCGCCAACCTTGCCTCTGCTCAGAGATATTCTCAGCCATAACAGGTTTTCTCCGTTTCCCCATTTCCCGTCGGGGCTTGCAATAGCCCAGGAATTCAGCCATTTCCTCCCATACATGCGCTGGGGAGGATACCATGAGTGTGTTGGATAAACTAAGGCTTCATGGCAAGGTCGCCATCATGACCGGAGCTGGGCGTGGCCTGGGGCGCGTGATGGCACTGGCGCTGGCCGAGGCTGGAGCTGACATTGTCGCCGCGGCTCGTACACAAGCACAGATCGACGAGACTGCAGCACTGATCCGAGCCAGGGGCCGTCGCTGTCTGGCGGTCTCGACCGACGTCACTAACTCGACGGCCGTCAATGCCATGGTCGAAGCCACAGTCACCGAGTTTGGCCGCATCGATGTCCTGGTGAATAACGCCGGCGGGTCGTCCTCTGGTTGGAACAAACCGGTAGAAGCGCTGACTGACGAGCAATGGCGCGGCGGCATCGACCTGAATATTAGCAGCGCTTTCTACTGTTGCCGTGCCGTGCTTCCTCATATGCTGCGCCAAGGGGGCGGCAAGATTATCAACGTCACCTCTGGTGTCGGCGTCCGGCCCATGAAGTTCAACTATATGTATGCCACCGCCAAGGCCGGGATGATCAATTTCACCCGCGCCCTAGCCTTCAATTACGCTGACAAAAACATCCAGGCTAATCTGATTCTGCCCGGCATTTTTCCGCACGAGGATCCGATGATGCTGCAATTTTGGCAGGGGGGAAAATTCATCCCGGTTGGTCGAGTCGGCAAAGACGAGGAATTGGGTCCAGCCTGTGTGTTTCTCGCGTCGGACGCCGCCAATTACATGAATGGTGAGATGATCGCGTTGGAAGGTGGCGGCCTGGCTGGTGGTGAGGTACCAACCGGGTTTGCTCCTCTGATCTCACTGGATGGAGAAAAGTGATGAGCCTGGAGGCATTCGTTTTACAGGGGAAGGCTGCGCTCGTTATCGGGGCCTCCAACGCGATCGGGCGCGCCTGTGCGCTAGCGTTAGCCGAGGCCGGTGCTGACGTAGCGGTCACCACAACTCTGACCAGTACACAGGAAGAGGGAGCGCTGAACCTTTGTTTCGCCGAACTGCACGCGCTTGGCCGCAAAGGCTTCGCCCAGCAACTTGAGACTACCAGTGCGAACGCGGTCGAGGCAGTCGTACAACGCACAGTTAAGGAATTTGGACGGCTGGACATTCTCGTCAACGCCCAAGATCTCCCGTTTGCGAAACCGGTGAAAGAAATGACCCCTGACGAATGGCGCCGCGTGCTGGAGGTCAACCTTACCGGTCCTGCCCTCGCCTGCCGTGCCGCCTCCGGGCCGATGCTGACACAAGGGCAGGGGCGGGTTATTAATATCATCTCCTTGCTCGCAGAGCGCGGCATAACCAACGGCAGCGCGTACTGCGCCGCGCAGGCTGGCGTCCTCAACCTCACCCGAGCACTTGCCCTTGAGTGGGCCCGGAGCGGCATCACCATCAATGCTATTGGCGCCGGGTGGACCGATGGCATGGGAATGCTAGCGGACGAAGCGCTCAAGCTGCAGCTCGCCCGCTACATTCCGCAGAAACGACTCGCCCAACCGGAGGAGGTCGCCAGTGCTGCCGTCTATCTCGCTTCGGATTCGACCGGCTTCATCACCGGGCAAATTATCTGGATTGACGGCGGGGTACGCAGCCGCCTCTAATCAGTCCTGAGTGCAAAGTCCTGAGTGCTGAGTTAGTTAAGTCCTGAGTGCTGAGTCAGTTAAGTCATGAGTGCTGAGTCCTGAGTGCTGAGTGAAAAGAGAAGAATGGTTTCTCAGCACCTCTTGCTCATAACTCAGCACTTATCGTTCAGGACCTCGACTTTTTTTGTTTCTCGATAGAAGCTCGCAGGCCACCAATGATCCTGCCAACCTCTTCTGCCTGGGCAAGTAAATGTTCGGATGTAACTTGGTCGAGATACCCTACATCCAGAGCAACATAGAGCTGCGAGCGCACCTCTGCACATGAGGACTTCGCTGTGGAAAGAAATTGATGAAACTCTCCCAACCCACTGCGCTCGAAGCCTTCGGCGAGATTAGACATTATAGAGACTGCAGCTCGTTGTATCTGGTTTGACAGCCCGAAATCCCTGGCAAAGGCACCTTGCCGAGTTATCTGATAGATCGTGCGGGTAAGTGACCTGGCTTTTTGCCAAGCGATCAAATCTTCAAATCGCTCTATCGTGTCCTTCTCCATCGCACTCCCCTACTCGGCACTCAGGACTCAGCACTCAGCACTAGACTTGCTCAGGACTCAGGACTCATTGCTCAGGACTATTTTCAATCGCGCTCCAGCCACGCATCTGGCATCGGGTCCACGCCATGCCGGGCGAAGATCGCGTCAATCTCTTTCAGGTCTGCGGCAGAAATAGACCAGCTTAGAGCCCCTACGTTATCCTCAACCTCCGCAACGTTCCGGCATCCCACTAGGGCCGTGCTGATGACCGGGTTGGACGTGGTCCAGCGCAAAGCGAATTGCGGCAAGCTTTTACCGTAACGCGCGGCCATGGCTTTGAGTTCTTCCACTACTTGCAGGTTACGAGGAAAGTATTCTGGACCGAAGAGGTGCTGGAACAGATTGATCCCGCCCATACGGCCACGGCGGGCTCGCCAGTCATCGGTACCAAAGTCCATATCTGCGGTGAACGCGCCAGTCAGCAGACCATATGCCAGTGAGCCATAGGCCATGACGCCGATCTGCTGGGCTCGACAATATGGATAGATCTCTTTCTGCATGCGCCGGTCGAACATGTTCCAGCAGTACTGCGCCACATCGACCCGCCGGGTGCGCATGCTGTCCTCAATCTGACTTAAGCGGAAGTTGGAGATGCCGATCGCACGGGCTTTGCCCTGCTGGACGAGATCATCGAGGGCGCGCATCGTTTCTTCAAAGGGGGTGTTCACGTCCGGCCAGTGAACCATGTATACGTCCACATAATCAGTCTGGAGGTTCTGCAGGCTTTTCTCGATCGAAACCCTGACGCGCTGGCGGCTGCTGTCACGGAAATTCGGCGCTTCTTTGTAGCCAACGCCAAACTTGGTCACCACGACCGCGTCCTTGCGACGATTACCGAGAGCTTTCGCTAGCGATTGTTCTGAGGCGCCAAAACCGTACGCCTCGGCGGTATCAAAGCAATTGATGCCCAGGTCAAGCGCTCGATGTACCGCTTGGATGAACTGCGTTTCTTCGATACTGCCGTATCCGCCACCGATCTCCCAGCAGCCGACACCAATGGCTGAAACCTGCATGCCTGTCTGTCCGAATGGGCGATATTCCATGAGAGGCTCCTTTTTGTAGACGGCTGTTAGCTTTTAGCTATTAGCTTTTAGCCCAAAATTTCTTTAGATCGAAGCTAACAGCTAACAGCTAAGAGCTAAAAGCTCATTGCGCGATAAATCCTCCATCGATAACGAGTTCCGTCCCAGTCACAAACGACGACTCCTTCGAGGCCAGATAGAGCACACCATAGGCGATCTCTTCTGACGTTGCCATGCGTCCTACCGGATGGGCCTTTGCCGCCGCTTGTTTCCATTTTTCTCCGAATGGCGACAGAATCTCGGTGTCGACTCCACCTGGGTGGACAGAATTGATACGAATGTTCTCCTTCGCATATTGAACCGCTGCGGTTTTAGTGAGAATGCGTACCCCACCTTTGCTGGCGTGATAGGCAGGAAGTCCGCCACCCCCGACGATGCCAGCAATCGAGGAAATGTTGACGATCGCGCCATGCCCAGCCTTACGCATTTCCGGGATAGCGTATTTCATCCCTAAAAACACCCCAGTCAGATTGACTGCTAGTGTCTGGTGCCAGAT
>JACQEL010000696.1 GCA_016200595.1 Deltaproteobacteria bacterium | reverse complement strand
CCCGCTTTCGTAAGAATAATCCGCGGGGCGCGCTGGACGACAACGGGGAACCGCTGCCCGGCTTCCACAACGCCGTGCGGGCCCCGGCCACGTTCTGTGCCCCAGGGATCTTTTCCCACGCCTGGTCGCACATCGCCGGATTCACCGGGACGTATAACGACTTTGACTACACCGGCATGGTCTTCCGCGTGGAAGAGAGCCTCAGTACCAAGGAGTTCGTGCGCCACCTGCCGGGCGGGTTCGGGACCACGGGCGGGCGGCAGAACGGCGTGCCGTTGAATAATTTCGTCTACAGCGAAAATTCTACCAACTACACGCGGGTGTGGCGCTCGATGGTGGGGTTTGACCTGTTGCGCTCCTACCAGTTCTTCAAGTACATCCCCTTCCTGCACCACTCCTTCTCGGATCAGGCCTGGTTTCTGTCGGGGCAATGGCTGATGCAGAATCAGATGGACCACGTGGCCAACCCGCTGTGCTACATCGTGGACAACGGCGGCAACGGCATCACCAAACAGCAGGCTCAGGCGCTGAGTGCGGCCGATGGCAAGCGCCACTACTCCAACCCCCAGTGCCGGCGCTATCACTGGAACCACCTGTTCACCTTGGGATTTGCCAACCAGGGGTTATTTGCCAGCCGAGTGGAGACCCGCAACGCGGTCGTGCTGGAGCCGCGCTCCCAGGATTGGATTCTGTACTCGCAGTGGTGGTGGCGCAACGTGCTGGGGTATGAAAACATCGAACTGTCGGCGGGGGTGGCCTGGTATCCCAGCAGTGCCATTAGTCAGGGCTGGAGCGGCATTCAGCACTTCGCTGATCGTGACCAGTTGTGGCTGGAGTTCACCTACTACATCCTGTAACGCCCTCAAAGGCAGGGTGGGTTAGCAACTCGCCCTGCTCGCCTTTGCCAAGTTGACCCTGAACAATTATAACGGTGTTCACTTGGATGAGACCTGAAATCGAGGGTAGGGGCGAATCTCGTATTCGCCCTGCACCCCATGGGGCGATCACACGGATCGCCTCTACAGCTTGTAACCCTGTTGAAACGAAGTGCAATCCGGGAGCACTGCCACAGGGCAATCATGGATTCCGCGGAGCCTGTCCTGAGCACAGTCGAAGGGCTCCATCCAGGCTACGGGAGAGTGCTTAAACTTTGGCGATCGACAGAGTACTATATGAGGAACACACCAAGATCCGGATTCAGAGGGAACACCCTGCTATCGGGGTGCCACGGGCAGCTTGCCTGCCCGCCCGTGCCCACCGCTCGCACTGGCGGACCAGCCGCCAGTGGCACCCGAACCGGAGGTGCAATTACCAAATCCATATCTTGGTGTGCCAGGCATATAGGCGTTTCACCGCAGGAAGTTGCGCCGGTACGCCAGGTAATTGGCGCAGACAGAAGCCCCGAGCTTCTCACCCGTGCGACGCGAAGGCCAATTGTCATCAAGGACGAGCGTGTAACTAAGATATTGTGCCCCTCGTCGCACCAGTTCGAGGAATCCGTACCCAGCCATCGCCAGATTGACTCCTCGCCCACGCGCGGCCTCACGGACTCCGATAGCGAGGACATTGAGCTTCTCCGCATCTCGGAGGGTCCGTTCCGGTTTCACCATCGCGCCAGAGCTATGTTCTGGCACCAGCAGCAACATGCCCACCGGCTCATCCCCCTGATAGGCGAGGACGGAAGTATCCAGCGCACCGATGCGCCCGATCGCTCCCAGGAGTGACGACATCTCCGCTTCGGTGTACGGCGTCCAACCCCAATGCGCCTTGAAGGTGTCATTAAACGTAGCGGTAAATTCCCGTACGCGGCGGCCCTCGGGAATATCGCGCAAGGGGATGATCTCATAACCAGCACGACGGGCGGCTTCCAACATACTCTGCCAACGGGCTCGAAGCTCCGAGCGAACCTCTAGCTTGTAATCGACGAATCCCTTTTCCGACTCGAAACCTGCATCCTTCAGTAACGCGTGATAATAGGCCGGATTTTGACGCAACACGTTGGGCGGCAAAGACTCGTAGTCATCGATCACAAAAGGAAACTCCAAGAAACCCGATCCCGCCCGGGCCGCCTCAGTACCCTGACTTTTCAGCCATTCACAGGCGTCATCCATGAGCCGCCTTGTCGCCTCACGAGTATCGGGCAGCGCCTCAAACCAACACAGATGTCCCAAGCGCTCCTGCCAGTGGCGGTTGTAGCGTGCGTCTACCACCGCCAGTACGCGAGCAAGAATGCGGCTGCCTTCGCGGGCGAGAAACGGGCGCACCGTTCGCCCTTCAGTGAAGGGAGTTTCGCCGGTGAGCACTGCCATGTCGAGCCGTGGGGAAGCTCGCCATCTCGCCTCGCGGTACGCATAGACTTGATCGTAGAACTGGATGAATTCGCCCAGCGCCTCTTTGCTGTCTGGGGTCTCGATTTTCGCGGTAGCCATTTTTCAGGTTCCTGTTTAACTGACGGCTGGCCCCCTTCTCCTGACAAGGTTTCTCCCCAGCCCTACGGTTTCGCTTTTTCCTGCTCGGCAGGACGAAAACCAACAACGGTTGATCGCCGGTATTGCTGAAGAATCTCGGTTCTGACGATCCACGCCCCGTCCGCTAACGCTTTCATCTTACCGCGGGCGGCGGCACGAGAACGGGGCACCATACCGCAATCGGTACACGGATAGAGGTGATCTGGCGAGACATGTTGCAGTGCGGTACGAATGCGCGCGGCTACTGTCTCTGGCGTCTCGACTTCTTCGGTTCCCACGTCAACAACCCCGACCATCAAATCCTTACCTTTCGCTAAGGCCAACACCGCTGGGTCCACGCCCGAGGCGGCGCATTCGACCGAGATCTGATTGATCGTGCTGGTACGCAGTAATGGCAGGGTGCGCCAATAATGGCTCCAATCCGTGTTCTTCGTCTTCCATTGCAGCACCACAGGAGTACCGTACCCATAACAAATATGCACCGCGGTCTTTGCCCGCACGCCTTTGGCCGCCTCTTCGAGGGTGCGGATACCCCATTCCTCAACTTCATCAAGATAAATGTTGAAGCAGGGCTCGTCGAACTGGATGATGTCACACCCGTTCTCCGCCAGTTCGCTCGCCTCCTCGTTCAGGAGTTTGGCCAACTCCGCCGCCAGAGCGCGACGGCTGCCATAATGCTCGTCCGCAAGGGTATCGGTGGTTGTCATAGGTCCAGGCAGCGTCACTTTCACCGGCTTGGTGGTGTGGCGCTTAAGAAAACGCAAGGCTTCAAGCAGGATCGGCCGCGGACGGCGTACTGGCCCAGTTACCCGAGCCGCGTCCACCTGCTGATTGCCGTAGCGGCCACCCCGGGTGGCGATCTTCACCAAACGGCTGAAGTCGATCCCTTCTATCCCTTCGCAAAAGCCCCAAATGTAATGCCGCCGGCGTTGTTCACCATCAGTGACGATATCTACTCCGGCCTCCTGTTGGTCAGCTAGGGCGAGGAGCACGGCGTCATCTTGAGCTTCGGTCAGGACCTCACCTTCCAGTTTCGGAGTCACATACATCTGATGTGGAGGAGCGAGCCAGGTCGGTCTAGGCAGGCTGCCGACAATCATAGTTTGCAGCATAAAGTTTCTCCTTACGGTTATTTTCTCCCTCTCTCTCGCGCCAGGAGAGGGATGGGGTGAGAGCTGTTACAGTCGTGCTTTTGCCAGCCGCCCCCTCACCCTGTCCTACTCCTACAAGGAGAGAGGGAACCTGTGCCAATTAGGGCTGAAACGGTAACCAGCGTCCTTACATAGCTTGTTCGCGGTACAGATGCAAAAATTTCATCACCGGCGCGTCCGTGAACGAGAACAGCATCGCATCCTGGCTAGCTGAGAGGTTCTCGTGCGTGTGCCACGCCCAGGTGGGTAAGGCAAACACATCACCCGGCGACCACTCATAGGTCTTAGCGGCGATCGTCGTACGCCCGTGTCCCTCCACAGCCAAATACACTGCGCTGCTGCTGTGGCGATGGGCCTGGGTCTGTTGGCCGGGCTGAAGACGTTGAAGAAAACTGGCCATCGTCGGCAGTGAAGGACCACCGGTAACCGGATTCACATACTCAAGCATCGCGCCGTCGAAAGGACTGAACGCATCCGGTCCGAGACTCATCACCGCCTCGCGGGCGTCTTTCCAGGCATACTTGAGCAGCGGGGAATGCGCACTAGTCGCCCGTTGCCAGGTAGGCAGGAAACCACTCTTGCCATAATCAGCCACTGAACCATCGAGTGGCTTCGTCAAGGGTTGCGCCTCCTCAGCATACGGATCGAAAAAGATGCCCTCCAACATTTGAATCAACGGGATATCAAGACCATCGAGCCACACAACTGGGCCGGTGGACTCACTGCCGTGGTCGTGCCAGGTCCAATTCGGGGTCAAGACGAAATCGCCGGGGGACATGGTGATCTTTTCCCCATCCACTACCGTGTAGGCACCCTCGCCTTCCATGATGAAACGAAGGGCATTGGGCGTGTGGCGATGCGTCCGAGCGACTTCACCGGGGAGGATTAATTGCAGACCACCGTACAGCGTATGGGTGGTCGCAATCCTGCCCTCCAGTCCAGGATTGAGTAACATCAAGACACGACGCTCAGCCTCAGCCGCAGAGACAAGTTCACCGGAACGCAAGAGTTGCGGCCGCAGTTCTTGCCAACGCCAGAGGTGCGGCCGGACCTGGCTTTGGGGCTCGGGGGTCAGAGCCTGGCTGAGGAATTTCCACAATGGACCGACATGAAACTGAGGCAGGCCAGCTAGATAGTCTTCGACTGCCTGAGCTTGGACCTTAGTGTGCTGCGTCGCGTGTGACATGGAAGACCCTCCTTGGAGCATAATACGTAAAACGTGAAACGTAAAAGGAAACTCCCGAATTACTTGTTACGTGTTACGTTTTATTCTTGGTACAATGCGCCATAAATACACCCTCAGTTCCGAACGCCAGCAGTACGGGTCCCTTCCCCCCTTGTGGGGGAAGGTCAGGAAGAGGGGGTGCCCGGCCGGAGCGCGGCCCACGGCCCCCTCACCCTAGCCCTCTCCCACAAGGGGAGAGGGGACCCAAGGCTGGCACGACGAGAAAACCCGTGCTGTAATTGTGGCGGTCAGTACCTAGTCATTCTTCGCGTACAATCTTCATTCCCTTATTACAGCTTTTACCTATGACGCGACAGGTGACGCCGTCAGCGACGGTAGCAAGTCCTTCACTCTACTCTCTCGCAGTCGCTCGAAGATGCGTTGCGTCGCCAACGAGCGATTCATGGTATAGAAGTGAATGCCTGGTGCGCCGCCAGCCAACAGCTCTTCACATTGTCGCCAGGCCCAATCTACGCCGATTTCCAACACCGCCTGTGGGTCATCTGCTACCGGCTCCAGACGCTCGTGCAGAACAGGGGGAATCGTCGCTCCACACATTTGCGTGAAGCGTACGATCTGGCGATAGTTGGTAATCGGCATAATACCGGGGATGATGCGCAGCTGAATGCCGATCCGTCGCGCGCGCTGGCAAAAGTCAAAATAGTCACGGGCATCGAAAAACAACTGGGTGGTCACAAAGTCTGCCCCGCACTCGACTTTCGCCTTGAGATGCGCCAGGTCGAGTTGTTTATCCAGGCATTCAGGGTGCGACTCTGGGTACCCGGCCACGCCGAGACAGAAGTCGCCAAGAGATCGAGCAAGCCGTACTAACTCAGCGGCGTGGGAGAATCCATCAGGAGCCGGGACGAAGAAGGTCTGGCCACGTGGTGGGTCACCGCGCAGACACATCACATTCTCAATACCGCGTTCTTTCAGTTCGGTCAGTACGTCTCGTAGTTCGGCCTGACTGTGGCCGACACAAGTCAGGTGGGCCATACCCAGCATGCCCAATTCAGCCTGAAAGCGACAGACGAGGTCGATCGTGTTTCGGCGCGTCGAGCCCCCAGCCCCATAGGTCACCGAGATAAAACTCGGCCTCAGCGGCTGAAGTTCCTGCGCTCGGACGAATAGTTCTTCAGCATCTTCTGGCGTTTTTGGCGGGAAGAACTCGAAGGAAAACGTTTGTGCCTGGGAACGAAATAGCTCGTGAATTTTCATGCCACAATATCCTCTTCCGCAATGCTTCCTTTCTCCACTCGACAGAAAGGGCACAATGAGGCAACCCTAACAACCAGAACCGCAAGAGTCAAAACCCGTTGGAACTTTACAATCTGCCTCACTCCGGTGTACCATCCGCGCCGGTAGCTGATGCGAATCTAAGGAGGGTTCTATGTATGCACTCAAAGACCAGGCTTGCATCGTTGGCGTGGGTGAAACCGCCTACACCCGAGGCTCGGGCAAGACTGACTTGGCCTTAATGCTTGAAGCTTCCATGAAAGCGATCACCGATGCCGGACTCACGCCGCACGATATCGACGGCATTATCCCACCGCCGCTGCCCTCTACGGCGGAACACTTCGCCGCCAATCTCGGCGTTGAAGACCTACGTTATTCGGTCACCGTTCATATGGGGGGCGCGAGTCCGGTGACGTCTTTGCAAAGTGCCGTTATGGCGGTGGCCTGTGGTGTCGCCAAGAATGTGCTCATTCCGCTTGGCTGGAATGGCTACTCGGCCATGCGCGTCCGCAACCTGGGCAGCGGCGAAAGTGGCGGTGGCGCACCGGGCGCGTTGGGCACGACAATCGGCGAATACTATTTGCCCTATGGCGCTTCCGTGCCAGTGCAGTGGTATGCGTGGCTCGCGACCCGTCATAAAGAGATGTATCACGTGCCCGACGAAGCAATGGGCGCCATCGCCGTAGCCTCACGCAAGCATGCCCAGCTCAACGAAAAAGCTTACATGCGCGGCCGGCCGCTGACTATGGACGACTATCTCAACGCCCGCTGGGTCGCCAAGCCCTTCCGTCTGTTCGACTGTTGCCTAGAAACTGATGGTGCTGCAGCAGTGGTCGTCACCTCGCCCGAACGCGCCAAGGATCTGAAGCACGCGCCAGTGTATATTTCCGGCGTGGCCGAAGGGCACCCCTATCCGGCGGACGACATTCCTGCTCGGCCAGATCCTTTTGTCATTGGCCTCAGCTTCGCCGCCCCCAAAGCGCTGCAAATGGCTGGCGTGACGCATAAAGATATCGACTTTATTGAGATCTACGACTGCTTTTCCTACGTCGTCTTGTTGCAACTCGAAGCGCTCGGCTTCTGCAAACGCGGCGAAGTGGCTGACTTTGTCAAAGGTGGGCGCTTAGAACTGGGAGGTGAGTTGCCAATCAACACACACGGGGGTTTGCATTCCGAAGCCCACGTCTGGGGCATGAACCACGTCGTCGAAGCGACTCGCCAGTTACGCCATGAGGCGGGCGAGCGGCAAGTGAAAGACGCCGAGGTCGGTCTGGTGACCGGTTGGGGCGATTTTGGCGATGGCAGTCTGACGATTCTACGGAGGTAAGAGAGATGGCGGAAACCGCATACAAACGGCCACTGCCGCGTCGGCGCGGTATGGCTGGAGAATTCTACGACTACTGTAAGAAACACGAGTTGCGCTTTCAGCGCTGTACCAATTGTGGCACCTGGCGTCATGTGCCGCGCGACATGTGCGCCAAATGTGGCTCGTTCGCTTGGGAGTGGGCGAAATCCGCGGGGAAAGGCAAAGTCTTCTCCTGGACGACGGCGATGCAGCCAATGCTGCCACAATTCGCCGACCTGGTGCCCTACAGTCCAGTGATCATCGAAATGGACGAAGGGGTGCGTCTGGTCACCTGGCTCACCGACGTTCCGGCTGAGGAGTTGCGCCTCGGGTTGCCGGTTGAAGTGGTGTTCGATGATGTCACACCGGAAGTGACGTTACCAAAGTTCAAAAAAAGTAGTTAGTAGTCAGTGGTCAGTAGTCAGTATTGAATAGAAAAGAATCGGAGAAACAGAGAGGGGGAGAACCGGAGAAGGAGGGTTTAGCTCCCCGATTCCCCGATTCCCCGATTCTCCGATTCCTATATTGAGGTGCCCTATGGACTCTTTCCCAGGCTATACCCTCCCCTCAGAACTGGCACTGTTGCGCGACCAAGTGCGTCGTTTCATTCGCGAGGAGATCATTCCCCTCGAACAACGGCTCGACCCAGACGCCCCAGACCTGCCTGAGGACGATTACCATCGACTCATGACTAAAACCAAGGCGGCAGGATTATGGTGCCTCAGCGCGCCGGAAAAATATGGCGGTGGTGGACTCAATACCTTCGCTATGTCGATTCTGCTAGAGGAAATGTCTCAGCACCGCATGGGATTATACAATGCGGGTTGTGGAACCTTTGGTCGCTATCCACCACCGGTGATCTATGGCGGCACTGAGGAGCAGATTCAGCAATACGCCGTGCCGACTCTGCGAGATGGCTTATACACCTTCTTTGCTATCACCGAGCCCAGCGGCGGTTCGGACCCTGCCGGTGCCATCCAGTGCCGTGGAGTGAAGCAGGGCGATTATTGGATTCTGAACGGAACAAAGACTTTCATCTCCCACGCCCACGAAGCCGAGTGGGGTGTGGTGTTTGTACGTACTGACCCCGCTAAAGGGAGAAAAGGCATCAGTTGTTTCATCATTGACAAAGGCACGCCAGGCTTCACCGCTCGGCCGTTCCGCACCATCCGCACAGTTTCTCTCCCCAACGAGGTCGCGTTCGAAGATTGCCAAATCCCGGCGGAGAAGATGATTGGTCAAGAGGGAGACGGCTTAGCACTCTGCCTGGATCTGTTGACACGTCAGCGCTTCCCCTACTCTTCTTGTAATCTTGGCGTCGCCGTCGCCGCTCACCGTATGGCGATCGCCCACGCCAAGCAGCGGCAGACTTTTGGCGTCCCACTCAGTCAGCGGCAAGCGATCCAGTGGATGCTCGCAGATGCTGAGGTGGAGTTACGCGCCACGCGGTGGTTGATCTGGGAGGGTGCTTGGAAAGCCGATCGAGGTGAGGATGCGCGCCTTGAAGCGTCGATCGCCAAACTGTACTCCAGCGAAGTGCTGGGCCGAGTCATAGACAGCGCAGTGCAGATCCACGGCGGCTACGGAGTCTCGAAAGAGTTTCCCTTAGAGCGTTGGTATCGCGAGGCGCGTGTCCGTCGAATCGGCGAAGGGCCTTCAGAAGTGCATCGTATGGTGATTGCGCGGGCTCTTTTTCGCTAACAGTCCTGAGCATTGAGTGCTGAGGAAAAGAATTTCCTCCTCCCTCCTCAGCACTCAGCACTCAGCACTTTTCTCAGGAGGAATCATGGACACAGAAATCATCAAAACCGACATCAGCGATCACATCGCTACTGTCACCATTGACCGACCGCCGGTCAACGCCATGAACCGGCAGATGTTTGAAGAGATCCAGGCCGCGTTCGATGCCCTCAACAACCGGTCGGACGTGCGCGTCGCTATTTTTACCGGTGCCGGGAAGTGTTTCTGCGCCGGCGCGGACATGAAGGCACGCTCGGCTTCTCTAGAAGGCCAGCAGGCACCCCGGCCAGGCAGCATGTGGGCGCACTCGCGGGCGGCGCGTGAGGCGTTCAATGCTATTTTAGAGTGTTCTGTGCCGGTCATCGGGGCTATTAACGGTCCGGCTTTGGGTGGAGGGTTAGCGTTAGTCGCTTCTTGTGACATTCTCATTGCCTCAGAGAATGCAGTGGTGGGATTACCAGAAATTGACGTTGGTCTTCTCGGCGGCGGTCGGCATGCGCAGCGCTTGTTTGGCGTCTATAAAGCCCGGAAACTCATGTACACTGGAGAGCGAGTCGGCGCGGCAGAACTGTATCGCTTGGGTATTGTCGAGAAGGTTGCCCCTCCCGATAAACTGATGACTGAAGCCCGTGCTCTAGCGCAAGGAATTGCCGAGAAGAGCCCGCTGGCCATTAGGCTAGCCAAGCATGCCATGAATACCATTGAGTTCATGGATCTGCGCGATGGTTACCGCTTCGAACAGAACATGACCCACGAACTCACCGGCAGCGAGGACGCCAAAGAAGCCGCACGAGCGTTTGTGGAGAAACGTAAGCCGGTGTTTAAGGCAAGGTAGATCCTCGGTACAAGAGTGGCTCAAGAGTAGACTGGATGGAGCCCTTCGACAGGCTCAGGACAGGCTCCGCGCAGCGAAGTCGAAGGCCCGCAAGCCCGCGAGGACTGCCCTCTTCGACTTCGCCGCTGACGCGGCTACGCTCAGAGCGAACGGGTGTAGCTTCGCTCTGAAAGTGTGGCT